>NZ_CP021236.1 GCF_003585765.1 Pontibacter actiniarum | reverse complement strand
GACATTGGTATTGCGATGGGCCTGCGCGGCACACAGGTGGCGCAGGAAGTATCGGACATGGTCTTAAAAGATGACTCTTTTACTTCTATCGTAGTAGCCATCAAACAAGGCAGGATTATCTTTGAGAATATTAAGAAGTTTGTGGCCTATCTGCTTTCCTGCAACCTCAGCGAGCTGTTCGTGGTAGCCTTTTCCTCTGTTTTGAACCTGCATTTTGCATTGGTGCCGCTGCAGATCCTTTTTATCAATCTTGTTACCGATGTGCTTCCGGCGTTGGCCTTAGGTGTCACCGAGGGAAATAATTTGATCATGAAAGACAAGCCCCGCAACCCGGATACACCTATCATTGACAATCAGCAGTGGAAGGCTATTTTTACCTATGCAGCCGTCATAACGTTCTGTGTGCTGGGAGCGGTGTTTGCCAGTCACTATTTGTATCACCAAACGGAGTTATGGAACCCGCAACTGTGCAACAACATCCTTTTCTTCACGCTGGTGTTCTCCCAGTTGTGGCACGTCTTCAACATGTCCTCTGCACAGGTGGCTTTCTTTAAAAGTGAAGTAGTAAAGAACAAATATGTATGGTATGCCCTTGCCGTATGCATTGTGTTAGTTTCTACTGTGTACTTCACACAGCCACTTAGGGATGTTTTATCGATTTATACTATGAGCATTATGGACTGGGTTATCAGCCTCGGGTTCAGTTTTCTTTCCCTGCTTATCATCCAGGTTCTTAAAAGAACAGGTGTAGTTTTATAAAATAGTTTGGAATTACCTGGGACAATAGGGGCTACAAACAAGGATGATCGCAAGGTTAATATGGCGCAAGCTAAATCAACACAATAGATAAGAAAAGCTATGAGAGTTGCCATGTACAGTACACATACTTTCGAGAGAAGTTTTCTGGAGCAGGCCAATGACGCCAAGCATGAGCTTCTCTTCCTAAAGCCCCGTCTCTCAGATACAACAGTTCCTCTGGCTCAGGGGTGCCAGGCAGTATCTATCTTTGTCGGCGACGATGCCTCCCAGCCAGTACTGGAAGCGCTATCCGAAATAGGGGTGCAGTTTTTAGCTTTGCGCTCTACTGGTTACAACCACGTAGATTTAAAAGCAGCTGCCATGCTACAAATGCGGATAGCCCGTGTGATGGAATACTCCCCCTATGCTGTAGCCGAACACAGCGTGGCCCTTATGTTGGCACTGAACCGGAAGCTAATAAAGGCACATACCCGTGTCAGGGAACTTAATTTCTCTTTAGATGGCCTGGTTGGGTTCGATATGCACCGCAAAACTGTGGGGATAATTGGATTAGGCAAGATAGGTAAAGTAGTTGCAACAATTCTGCGTGGCTTTGGGTGCGGCATTCTGGTTAGCGACCCATCACCGGACTATCACTTTGCTACTCACCTTAAAATTAAATATACCGATGTTGATACCCTCTGCACCCAATCAGACATTATTTCCCTGCATGCACCTCTTACCGCACAGACCAGGTATTTAATCAATGCCGAACGGATTAGTAAAATGAAAAGAGGCGTAATGCTGATCAATACCAGCCGAGGCGCCCTTGTTAACACGAAGGACGTGATTCAGGGCTTGAAGACTGGTCAGATTGGCAGTTTAGGGCTAGATGTGTACGAAGAAGAGCAGAACCTGTTTTTTGAGGATCATTCCGAAGAAATCCTGCAGGATGATGTAATTGCCCGTTTGCTGACCTTCCAAAATGTACTTATTACCAGCCACCAGGCTTTCTTAACAGACACTGCTTTGCAAAATATTGCCCGCACCACCATCTATAACTTAAAATGTTTTGAGCAAGGGGTAGTTGGAGTAAATGAGCTTAACGAAATGATGTAAAGGTAACTGCCCTGTGCACTAATCTAGATGCCATTTCTGGAGATAACCAAGCTTAGAAAATCGGTAAAGCAAGGACAAGAGACTTAGAAAAGAAATAGTAAAATGTCGCCTATTATGTATATACAAAAAGCATCAGGAGAAAAAGTCCCTTTTTCCGAGGGCAAACTGCGTAAGTCCTTGGTTAAGGCCGGGGCAGGAAAGAAACTGGCAAATGAGATAGCTCACCAGATAGGGAAAAGATTAGTACCCGGCACTTCTACGCAGCAAATATATGAAGATGCCTTCGTGCTTTTGGCTGCTGAGTCTCAGCCTGTTGCTGGAAAATACAAGTTAAAGGCTGCTATCATGGAATTAGGTCCCTCCGGTTTTCCCTTTGAAAGATATGTTGCAGCGATTTTGAAATACCAGGGGTTTGATGTGCAGGTAGGGCAAATCATACAGGGACATTGTGTTAGCCATGAGATTGATGTGATAGCCTTGATGGGAGATCAGCATTTTATGGTAGAGTGCAAGTTCCACAACCGGCCTGGGTTCCGGTGCGATGTTAAGATTCCACTCTATATCCAGTCTCGTTTTCTGGATATAGAAAAACAGTGGCTATTGATACCAGGACATGGCACAAAATTCCACCAGGGTTGGGTTGTCACCAATACCCGGTTTACCAGTGATGCCATTCAGTATGGTACTTGCGCGGGCTTACATCTGGTTGGCTGGAACTATCCCTCTAAACGTAGCTTAAATGAAATGATTGATGCTGCAGGTTTATACCCGATTACCTGCCTGACATCCCTTACCAAAGCTGAAAAAGACAAATTGCTAGAAAACGACATCGTACTTTGTCAGGAGCTATGTGACCAGGAGGAGCTGTTGCATAAGTTGGGAATAAGTCCAGAACGAATTCCAATTATCCTGAAAGAAGGGTATGAGTTATGTAATAATCCTGCCTATCAAAATACTTAAAATGAGAAGTTATGGACGCTAAAATAACTATAAAATTCCTGGGAGCCGCAGGTTCTGTAACCGGTTCTAAATATCTTATCAAGGCTGCAGGCAAGCAAATTTTAATTGACTGTGGCTTGTTCCAGGGACTAAAAGAGCTGCGGGATTTAAACTGGGAGGAGCCGCCTTTGAAGGTAGCAGAAATTGACCTTGTGCTACTAACGCATGCGCATCTTGACCATACAGGATATTTGCCTCGCTTGGTAAGTATGGGATTCAAAGGGAGAGTTTTAGGAACAGCACCCACCCTGGCCATAACCGAAATAATTTTAAAGGATAGTGCAAAAATTCAGGAAGAAGACGCTGCTCGTGCGAATAAGCAGGGGTATTCAAAACATAAACCGGCAAAGCCGCTTTACACCCTGCTGGATGTAGAGCGCACAATCGCTTATTTTTCATCGCAACCACTAGATGTGTGGGTTGATTTATACCCAGGTATCCGGGTTCGGTTCAACTATAACGGGCATATCATTGGCGCCACCTTTATTGAGTTAGAGGTAGAGGGGAAAACACTTGTTTTTTCAGGGGACATCGGGCGGGAAAATGATATGCTGCTTTATCCTCCACATTTGCCGAAGCAGGCTGATGTTTTGCTTATAGAAAGTACCTATGGTAACCGCCTACACCCTGCTGTAGACACTGAACTTGAACTAAAAAACATAATTTGGGAAGTATGGCAAAAGGAAGGACCTCTTATCATTCCAAGCTTTGCAGTTGAACGTACCCAGAGCTTTTTATTTCTTTTATGGAAAATGAAGCAAAAAAACAGCCTGCCTGACATACCCATCATTATGGATAGCCCCATGGGAAGATCGGTTTTAAATATATTCCATCATGCCCCTGAGTGGCACAAGATGTCTCCTGAAGAATGTGCTGAAATGTGCAAAAATATCAAGGTGGTAAAAAGCATAGCTGAAAGCAAAAGTGCTGTTAATACTCCTGGTCCGAAGATCATTATTGCCGGAAGTGGGATGGTGACAGGCGGAAGGGTTTTAAGCTACCTGGAAAAACACCTGGATGATCCTGATGCAACTATTTTGCTCATCGGTTACCAGGCGGAAGGGACACGTGGCAGGCAGCTGCAGGAAGGAGCGCAAGAACTGAAAATGTTTGGCCGTTATTTTCCTGTGCGGGCAACTGTTAAAAACATGGAAGGGCTATCGGGGCATGCTGACCAAGGTGAACTTATCAGATGGTTAGGAAAACTGACGAAGGCCCCTGAATCCATATTTATTGTCCACGGGGAATTGCCAGCTGCAGAAGCCCTGCGTAACAAAATAAAAGAAGTTTATGGCTGGGAGGCCACGCTTCCTGCCTTATATAGCATTCACGAGGTATAGTCCCATGATGCACGATCAATTAAAATTCAAGAAACTAGGCATTGACACGCAGCAGGAGCATGTGGTCTATATGCGCTCAGATTGCCACATATGTAAATCAGAGGGCTTTTCAGCCTTAACCCGCATAAAAGTGTCGAACAACGACAAATCCATAGTGGCCAGTCTAAATGTAATAGAGTCCGAGCTTTTATCCCCAGGCGAAATCAGTTTGTCAAAAGGAGCCCGGGAAGCTTTACAGGTACCAGAGGAGGCTTACCTGACTTTATCCCATATACCTCCGGTAGAATCAATGAAGTTTGTACGGTCCAAGATTTATGGACACACGCTTACCTTCAACGCACTTCAGGAAATCATGGTGGATATAGTTCAGGGGAATTACTCGAATGTGGATATAGCTGCTTTTATTACAGGCTGTGCCGGGAAAATGAGTGAAGAAGAAGTTACCGGTCTGACGAGGGCGATGGTGGAGGTGGGCGAAAGGCTTGACTGGGGAATACCTGTAGTAGCTGACAAACACTGCGTAGGTGGTCTGCCCGGAAATAGAACCACCCCTATAGTAGTCTCTATCGTTGCTGCCTGTGGGCTAACAATTCCCAAAACTTCATCAAGGGCTATTACCTCGCCGGCAGGAACAGCCGATACCATGGAAACTATTACACGTGTTAATCTCTCTCTCGAAGAAATGAAGCAGGTTGTTAAAAAAGAGGGTGGCTGTTTTGCCTGGGGTGGATCAGTTAAATTAAGTCCGGCAGATGATCTGCTTATTCGAGTGGAACGGGCACTGGATATAGACAGTGAAGGACAATTGATTGCATCGGTGTTATCTAAAAAAGTTTCGGCTGGTGCCACGCATGTCGTCATAGACATTCCCGTTGGTGAAACTGCCAAAATAAGAAGTCGAAAAACAGCAGAGACGCTGAAAGAACGCCTGGAAAAAGTAGCTGCCACCGTTGGGCTCCGGTTAAAGGTTGTGCTAACAGATGGCACTCAACCTGTAGGCCGGGGCATAGGACCCGCCTTAGAGGCAATGGACGTGCTAGCGGTGCTTAAAAACGAAACTTCTGCTCCCCAGGATTTGAAGGAAAGAGCTATATTATTAGCTGGCGACCTGCTGGAATTAGCAGGAGAAGTGCCAAACGGGCAAGGTGTTGTAGTCGCAAAGGAAGTTTTAGAGACAGGCAAAGCTTTTGAAAAGTTTAAGGCTATCTGTCTTGCGCAAGGAGGCTTTACCCTGCCCACCTTTGCTGCATTTAGCTATCAGGTTAAAGCGGAGAAAGCCGGCACAGTAAACAAAATTGATAACCGCCGGCTTGCAAAAGTTGCCAAGCTTGCCGGCGCGCCGGATGATCCTGCAGCAGGCGTTCTATTCGACGCGCCGTTAGGAAAGAAAGTAGTAGTAGACGAGGTGCTGTACACCATTTTTGCAGAGTCGGAGGGGGAGTTATCCTATGCCCTGGAATACATAGCTAACGAAAAGGATATTATTACAATCTTCTAAAGCATATCTATGGACTGGCTTATTTTTGGATTACCCGGGAATGAAAACTTAGCAACACAACTTTCTGAACAGTTGCAGATCCCTTGTGGTGCTGCCACTATCAGGCACTTTCCAGATGGGGAAAGCTATGTACGGATACTGTCGGATGTCAGGGATAAGAGCCTGTTTTTGGTTATGACTCTTAATCAACCGGATGACAAATTGTTGCCGCTCTATTTTTTTTGCCTCACAGCCAGAGAACTTGGCGCCCGGAAGATCGTGTTGATTGCCCCTTATCTTGCTTACATGAGACAAGATAAAGTCTTTCACCCGGGAGAGGCGGTTACTTCCAGCCAGTTTGCGCAACTACTTTCTTCTTTAGTTGATGAGGTCATTACTGTAGATCCACATTTACACCGTCGCTCAGGAATGGGCGAAATTTATACTGTTCCAGTCTCAGTGCTACATGCGGCACCCCTGATCTCAAATTGGATTAAATATAATGTGAAGAACGCGCTTATCGTGGGGCCAGACAGTGAAAGTGAACAATGGGTACAACAAGTTGCCCGGGAGGCAGAAGCGCCCTACATCGTTCTGGAAAAGGTCAGAAAAGGAGACCGACAGGTAGAAATAAAAGTCCCGGATGTTTCTCAGTGGAAGGACCATAGACCGGTGTTAGTGGATGATATAATATCTACTGCTAGAACGATGGTCATTACCATTCAGCATTTAATACAGGAGGGTTTTCAAAAGCCGATTTGTGTTGGGGTTCATCCCATCTTTGCTGGCAATGCCTTCGAAGAGCTCAAAGCAGCAGGAGCTGATCAAATTATTACCTGCGATACCATTCCACATTCTTCCAATGGTATACCAGTTTCAACGCTTCTTTTGCCAGATCTTTTATACATGAAAAGTGAAAAGTAACAGAAGCACGGAAGCGCTTTGAGGATTATGGGGAAGTGAAGTGGGCATATAAGAATTAGGAATCAACCAGCAGGTATAGTACAAGACCAATTAATAGCACCAGGCAAACCCATGCTGAATACCAAAGCACTCTTGCTGCTTTATTAGTTGAACCGGATGTATTTTTCATCTGGGTTAGATACATCCCACTCAAATGCAAAGCAGCACCTAACAGAATAATAACTAAAGCATAATCACTTGCTATACTTCCCCATTTAGCACCAAGACCAAAACCAAGTATACCTGCACCCAATGCTGAAGTAGACTGGGCAAATCGCTGTTGATCTTTTCTGTTCTGTATTATTGAAATGATTCATGCGCTCAAGTCTTTACCTTAGTAAGGACAGTATTTATATTTAATTAAATAAGAGCATGTTTAAATTTTAACTTTTTGTTTTTCAGGCTATTCGGTTTATCACTACCTGGCAATTCTGCCATAAGACCCAACTTTGGGCACTTTCAGGCGTTTTTTCGTGGTCCTTGTCGAGCCTACGAAAGAAGTTAAATATGCCAAAAGACCGCTCGGTGACCCACCGCCACTTGACCGGCACGAAGCCCTCAGTGTCCGGCGGCTTAGAGCTGATCTCCAGTTCCACGCCCAATAGGTTCTCGGTGACCCAGCCCATAAACACCTTCTCGTAAGCGGCATCGGCCAGGATCTTCTCCATGCGGTGCAGGTAGCCCTTGAGCGGGGCCACCACCTGCCCGGCCAGCACCCCGTCGGCCCTGTGGGCCGCGTGCACCACCACGCCCCACACCAGGCCCAGCGTGTCGGTGATCACGTGGCGCTTCCTGCCGTTGACCTTCTTGTTGCCGTCCACGCCTGTCTCCTCACCGACGAACGGGGCCACCTTAACCGACTGGCTGTCAATGCTCATCAGGCTGGGTGAGGCTTTCTTCCCCTGCCTTTCCCGCTCCCCGATGTTGAGCCGGAAGTTGAGCCGCTCCAACGTGCCGTCCTGTTGCCACTTGCTGAAGTAGTAATAGACCAGCTGCCACTTGGGAAAGCTCTCCTCTGGCAGGTTCCGCCACTGACAGCCCACCCGCAACATGTAAAAAATAGCATCCACTATAACCCGCAGCGAGTGTTTGCGTTTTCTTTCTACTGGCAGCGATGCCTTCACCACAGCCCATTGCGAGTCAGTAAGTCTCTTGTATTGAGATTCCATAAGCTTAAGGTTTGTTCACTTTTAGCTTACGGGCTGACTCGCTCTTTTTTTACCCATGCAGAAATTTAAACACGCTCTTAGGATTTATTGTACTGTCTTTTATTTGCTTAACTGGCTGCAACAACCCCGAGAGCCAACGCGGCGGCGAGGACGCTGAAGCGCCGGAAAGCACGGTAGTGCAGGACAGTAAGCGGAAAGTTAGCCCTCAAGACATTGTGGTACCAAGTGGGTACAGCATTGAAGCAGTAGCCACAGGGCTAACCTACCCGGTAGACGTTACCTTCGATGAAAAAGGTAACACCTACATCGCCGAGGCGGGCGGCCACACCTACGGAACCAAACCAGCCCGCGCGCCGGAAGCCCGCATTCTGCAGCTACTGCCAGACGGTACCACCAAAGTACTCTATGACCGGGTGGTGCCGATGGAAGAGATAAAGCAGGCAGCGAGTTCTTCTGACATGGAGGAGGGGCTTATACCGCCTGTAACTGGTGTAACCTACCACATGGGCAACCTGTACATCTCGCATCGCAGTCGCTATTCTGTCTATAACCTCGAAAGCGGGGAGTTTAAAACCATCATCAACGGCCTGCCTTCCTGGGGCGAGTTCCTGAACGCCAAACCCATCTTCAAAGGCGATAAAATGTACTTCTTCCTCTCCACACAGGGCAACAGCGGCGTGCTGGAAAAGCATTGGGTAAACGTCATCAACACGTTCAACAAGCCCAACGCCCGTGAAATCCCCGGCGAGGACATCACCCTCACAGGGCAAAACTACTGGGTGCCCACGCACAAGATCAACCTCGTAGATGCTGACTCGGTGAAAACAGGAGCTTATGCCCCCCTCGGCGTGGAGACAAAGCTGGGACAGGTGATAAAGGGGGAGGAGATCTGCAACGGCGCTTTTTTTGAGAGTAACCTGGACGGTAGCGGCATCAGGCGCATTGCCTGGGGCCTGCGCTCCAGCTTCGGCTACCGCTTCTCACCGGACGGCCGCCTGATCACGACCATGAACAGCGCCAACCCCATGCCGCCACGCGGTTTATACTTCGATTGGGAACCTGTCTATGAGGTTGTAGAGGGAGAGTGGTACGGCTGGCCCGATTTTTACAGCGGCCTGCCCATCACCGACCCGCGCTTTGGGGTAAAGAAGGAAGAACGCAACTTTGTGCTTACCCCCGAAACGCACCGCCGCCTGCTGAAAGGCAAAGCCAAACCGCGCCAGCCGCTGGTAAAACTGCCCGTACACAGCGCGGCCCAGGGCATGGTGTTCGGGCAGGGAGCGATGGGGGTACCCAAGGAAAACATACTGGTAGCGGAGTTCGGCACCATCATTCCTTTCTTTAAAGGCGAAGAGCGCCACCCGCACATGCCCAAGCAGATAAAAGAAAGCGAAATACCCGCTGACGTGGATTTTAACTGGCCTGGCTTTAAGGTGCAGCAGGTAAATCTGCAGTCGGGGCAGGTAACGGATTTTATCTATAACAAAAGCAAGCTGCCTGCCTCCGCCAACAAAGGGGGCGGTCTGGAGCGGCCCATTCAGCTGGAGTGGAGCGCCGACGGCAGCCTGTACATTGTGGATTTCGGTGTGGTGGAGTTCGACGATACCGGCATGAACGCCCACCCATTCACAGGAGTCCTGTGGAAAGTTTCATCTAACAAAAAATAAGCATGGATATAGTTGCCGCGATTCTTTTGTTTGGCGCAGCCCTGGTAGGCGTGTTTAGCCTAACGCACAGCAGCATGAACATGTCACCTCCCCCAAAACTAACTTATGCACACGTAGGGCTGGCCGTAGCAGGTTATCTGGCGCTTGTAATCTACGCCTTCGTAACAGAGCAACCCGAAAAGCACTACCACACGCTCATTATCCTGGGCATTGCCGGGCTCATCGGGCTGTGGCTCCTGCTCACTAAAAAGCCTGTGCACACCGGAGCTGCCATTGCCTACAGCCTTGTAGGCATGTTCGGCTTTCTGTGGCTCCTGACATTCATCATCACCTAACAATTGAACTATGAAATGGACCTATCCTATAGTAGCTTTTTTTACTGTACTGGTTATCGGATTTGGCCTTGTTAACCTAATAAAAGAAGACCTGGAAGTAGCCCCTTGGGCAGAGATGGGTGCCGAGGAGGGGAGGCTTTACGCACATACCAAAAACGTGACCCGCCTGGTCAGCGCCGACGCAGCTGACCTGCATGCTTACCTCAAGACAGCCATTCCTTACCCGGAAGCCACCACGGCTGATACGGCCCCAAATGAAGAAAACTGGGAGAAGTTTTTTCAAGAGTCCCTAAAGCCCAACCCGATACCAAAGCATGTGGTACTTGTTCCCGGTGGAAGTGAAGAAGCCCTGCAATGGGCGCTTCCGGCGCTGTACTATGCCTACTTCTATGGCTCTCCCGTTGCGTTCGTGAACGAGGGCAGGTTAAGCGGAGACGCCACCCGCTACCAGCATCTGAAAGCCTACCTTATCGGGCCGGAGGAACTCTTGCCTGACGCTGCGGCAGAAGGTTATCAGGCCTGGGAGCGGATCACGGCCAACACACCACATCGACTGGCGGTGGAGCTGGCCAAGTTCCGGGACGAGCAGGCCGAGTTTGGCTGGGGCCGGCCCAACGACAGGCAAAACGGTTACTTCCATTACGTGGTCACCACTCCGCACGATGCCCTGCAGGGGCTGGCCGCCCTGCCGTACGCCAGAAGCAACAACGCCACGCTGCTTTATACTGAAGAGGACGGCGGCTTGCCCGGGGTGGTAGACAGCTATGTGTGGGGCCAGCGGTCCGATTGGTTTGTGTCTCCCTCCGAAGGACCTTTCCGGCACTTCTGGCTGGTGAGCAACCGCGTGAGCTACGCCGCCCAAGGCAGGCTTGACTTTGCGGTGGAGAAGGCAGAGTACCCCAGCATGGGCCCGATAGCGCTCGGCGACATGGAAGCGCTGCTTTTGCTGCTGGTGGTATGGGGCGTGGCCTCGGCCATCTTTGTGTGGGTGCACGCCACCTATACCTTGTCCATGGTTAAGATGCCCATCAAAATAGCCTGGGGCCTGAGTTCACTGCTGCTGCCTATACTGGGACCCGCTTTATACCTGAACGCCTACCGCAAGCCCACCTGGAAAACAGAAAAAGGAGAGTGGCGCTGGTTGCGCCCCCACAGCCTGCAGAGCGCCACGGCCACAGCCATGGGTTTTGGCTACGGGGCTACCCTGATGGTGGCCATAGGCTTTCTGTTCGTGTGGTTCGGCTTTCCGATTTTCTTCCCGGAGTGGATGGAGGGCACCTTTTTCTGGTTGGGGGCCGGTATGCCCATTATGATGATCGCCATGTACGTGCTGGCGGTGCTTACGGCCTGGCTGCTGGCACAGTACCCGATGAAGAAGTCTATGATGCCGGACATGCCCGATAAGAAAGTCTATAAAATGGCGCTGGTTACTACCGCTGTAAGTATGCTGGCCGTGAGTTTGGGCATGATGACAGGCACCTGGTATATGCTGATGAGCAAAATCCCGATGATGCCCAAGGAGGACGACGTGCTGTGGTTTGGAAGCATCTGGCTGGCATCGTTCGTTGGATTCCTGATAGCCTGGCCGCTGAACTGGCTCATGATCCGCAAAAAACTAAAACCCGGAAACGTATGAGACTTGATAGACTATATATACTTGTTATCAGCCTGTTTGCCTACGCTTGTGGCTCCACGGAAGGAGGCCCGGGCGGGGGTAGCCATCCGCTGCAGCAGCAGGCCTTAGCGACAGCGTACACTGTGCGCATTCCAGGTAGTTCTCCTGAGGAGCAGGCCATTCTGCTCACGCAGACAGTATACCCGGCCACTCGTGAAGACAATGCCGTGGGCGCCATCATACTTTGCCCTCAGGATGCGGCCATTGCCTTTACGGCCATGAGCCGTATTACGCACATGCCCGTGAATGCCCCGCTGCTTTACTTGAGCGAGGATGGCCGGCTTTCGGAGCAGACGCTGCGCGAGATGAAGCGCCTAAAGCCTGACGGGGTGTTCCAGGACCAGCGAACGGATGTGTATGCCGTAAACGTGCCGCCGGCAGAGGTGCAAAAGGTAAGGGAGGTGCTCGGGTACCGGGTGCGCGCGTTTAACGAGCCGGACCCGGTAAAGCTGGCCGAGCTGCTGGACAGGTGGCAGGCGGCCCTCAAGTCCGACCACCCGGATGAGGTGATCATCACTGCGCTGGACCATCCCAAGGGCATGCAGCATGGTCTGGGGCCGATGGGTTGGAACGCACACATGGGCAAAGGCTTTGCCTGGGTGTATACAGACTCCATCCCACCAGCGACAAAAGAAATCCTGAAAAAACGCTATGGAGATCACGGCAGCTTTATCTACCTGACCGGTGGGCCGGACGTGATCTCGGACAGGGTGGCGCGGGAGTTAGCGCAGTATGGCTTGGTGCGCAGGATATCAGGGGCCACCCCACCGGCCACAAGTGCCGTGAACGCCGGCTACAAGGACTACGGCCGCAACCACGGCTGGTGGTGGGCCTGGGAAGAACGCATGTTCGGCTGGGGGATAGCACAGGCGGGCCACAACTTTATTGTGGGCCGGCCGGACAATTTGCTTGGCATGATACCAGCCGCCGTGTTGGGCCACATGGGCAAGCACGGCCCCATCCTGCTCATAGAGCCGGACAACATCCCCAAAGAAGTACGGGAATACCTGACCATGGTGAAGCCTTTCGCCACAGGCCCCCAAGAAACAATTTTGAATTTTGCCTGGATTATCGGCGACACCACACAGGTGAGTGTACGGGCGCAGCAAACAGTTGACCGGCTGCTTTCCCCGTACTCCGTGCCCGTGGACACGACTGCTTACCTACCAAAAGCCGACACCCTACAAGTGAAAAAAGAGTAAGAGATGACACAACAGGAAAACAACCAACAAAAGCACCAAATGTCGCAGATGACAGACGGAGACCTGCTGGTTCCGACGTTAAATACTGATCCGGAAGGAGGGCCTGTATATCACCCAGCCATCGGCAAAGGAGCTTTATGGGGCGGTTTAATTGGCGGCGTGCTTGTAGGCGCTCTTGCTTGGCTGGTGGCCGCGGGTGTGTGGCCGGTGGTGGGACTGGGGCAGATGGCCGGAGGCAGTTACGGTGCCGCAGCCTTCATGGGTTTTGTACTGGGCAGCGCTGTTGGCGGTCTGATCGGCAGTTTTATCGGGATCAACCGCATGTTCAGGCAGTACCGCCGGCACAGGGGTATGGTTTGACTTCGCTTTATGTTAGCTTGAAGCACAAGTTACCTTGTAGTATAAATTCTAAACAGGTGAATATGAAATCAACTGCAAGTCCTCTCTTAGCTTTCTTGATGCTACTGGTGTCTGCGGCCCTTTATGCGCACGTAGGAGAAAAGTCAGAAAGGTCAAGCGAAGCTGTGAGTTCACAGCAGGAAAGCAGCACCGGTCACGAGCAACATCACCAGGACAGCAGTAAAACCGAAGGCTGGGACCATCCTGAAAATGTGACAGCTGACTTTGCAGATTTTCCTAATTTGCATCCTCTGTTTGTACATTTCCCTGTGGTGCTCCTGCCCTTTGCCGCTTTGTTTCAGTTGCTGGGGCTCCTCTATTTTAAGCGTGAATTCAGTGGGGTGGTGCTGATCATGGTAACAGCCGGTTTTATCGGTGGACTTGTGGCGGCAACCTTCGTACACCCGCATGTCGGGGAACTGCCGGCACATGCCCAGCAGGTTTACGAAAGGCACGACACACTTGCCACCTGGACCCTGTGGCTCAGCGGCGGGGCTATAGTACTGAAGGCGGGAAGTCATTTCCTGCTGCACAGAAAGCGTTGGGCTGAAGGCGTAGTTGCGCTGGTTTTACTGGGAGCTGCTGTTACAGTGAGCATGGCCGGCCATCTTGGTTCCCAACTGGCTTTTATCGAAGGCGTTGGTCCGCAAGGGCAGTACCTGGAAAGTGAAGGGCATGCACACTAGACTTCTGGGTGTCATGTTAAGGTTGGTATACCTCCTTCCAGGTCCAGCCATCCATTTCCAGTAATGCCGTAAGCAGTCTTCTGCGTTCCTGTACCTTGTGTCTTTGAGATGGCTTATTCTGCAGCGGTATCCCTTTCCCCTCCAGTTCCGCAACGTCAGGGGTAGGGGCGACTTCTTTAGGGGAGGCGTTTTTCAAGAAGCTGCCTTTCACCATTTCTAAATACGAATCCAGCGCTTTCTGCAGCATACTTATCTTCAGTTGGTCTACTCCCGCCTGTGGTGATACCCTTTGCGCCAGAAGTAGGTGCGTTTCGGCCAGCAGCACAATAGCCGTTGTAATAGCTTGCTCTGGCTTGTTGTTGTGGAAGTAGTGAATGACAGGATAAGACTGATGGTTAACGGTGTGCTGCATCAGCATTTGGCACAGATCTGAAGTGTTATCGAAGAAAGAAGAGAGGTCTTGCCCGTTCCAGCTGTTGGTTAGTACCTGCTGCGGCGTTTTGCCCATACTGCTGATGTAGAGGCTGAGCTTGCTTTGCACGCCCACGGCAGACAGCACCGGAATGAAATACGTGATGGAAGTAGTGATAAAAGCCAGGCCAGAGAAAGCCGCGACACCGGTTACAATCCGCCAAAAGTCATTGGTCACCACATAGTCGCCCACACCCAGCGTGGAGAGGGTAAAACCGGCATAATACAGCTTTTCCCAGGCATCGGCAGGAGCCAGCGTGCTGCTCTTCTGCACAGCGTCCGGATCAGACAGCAGCAGCAGGAACAACCCGAGCCACAGCCCGACTACCCACACCAGCAGGATAACGACCAGCACAGCAGGGCCAGCATACGTTAGCAGTTTTGATTTCCCTTTCCTGCCTGCAACAAAAAAGAACACTCTCCAGACGGCCCTGGACACGAGGTTGGTGATTTTTCCTCCTCCGTTGGATGAAAGCGTGGTCTTGATGATATCAAGTGCGGTGATGGCAAAAAGGAAGGCTCCAAGGCACAGGTATAGGATACTCATAAAATAGCATGGTTTGCATTGAATATGCTTTTTAACGAATATATAGAAGAATGGATTTGCAGCACTTTTTGTAATTCGCTAGCCGGTGCAGTTAAACAACATGCCTGCAAATTGATTTTAACCTTTATCTCTTGCCGATTGATAATTCAAGCCGGTTTTTTTCTAAGTATATATAAAAATTGACACAAAATATGTAAAACGGTGCTGCTACACGGAGAGTATAACAGAAATGTCTTTAACTAATTCGTATAACTATGAACAAAGACTTGATAAAAGCCTTAGCAGCATGTGAGGCATCTTGCAACCATTGTGCTATTTCTTGCCTCCAGGAAGACGATATTAAAAAAATGGTGCCCTGCATCCGGCTGGATCTGGACTGCGCTGCCATTTGCAGAGCTACATTAGACTATGTATCGCGTGACTCCCGCTACGCGAAAGATCTTGTACAGGAGTGTATCAAAATTACCAAAGCCTGCCAAGAAGAATGCAAGAAACACGATATGCAGCATTGCCAGGAATGTGCCGACTCTTGCGCCAAGTTAGTGCAGGCCTGTGAGCAGTACATGAGTGCTTCATAAACCAGGCTTAAGTATGGTAGCTGGTTTACTGTAAGCCAAATAGTTTGCCACACTAGCATAAAATGATGGGGCAAGTACAAAGAGCAACTACTAAGTAGCCAGTAAAACAGGTGATAATACCGTACAACTAAACTGATGTATAGTTACTTGAGCCATGAAGAAGTACAATATAAATATCCCCCTGCTGTCGGAGATTTTTGCAGTCGCTCCGGTGGTGGGGGTTTACTATTTAAATCTAAAGCAGAATTACCGCTAGCTTCAAGCTTACAGAATTAACTGAAAGGCTGTGTCAGTTGAGTGGATAGGAAGCCGGAGCAGAGTTTCTCTTTGGCTGTAGGGCAAATCAGCCAGTCAAAGTATATTAAAATTACCCAGACTTATGCAAAGTATCCTGAATAGTAGAAATTATGCAGCGTTAGTGACCTTCCTGATAATACACCTTGCGTTTACCCAAAAAGAGGCCGCAGCCCAGACCGATACTGTCGTTTATAATCTTACTATCAATCAAAAGAAAGTGGAGATAGCCGGTAAAAAAAGTATGGGCATGACCATCAACGGCACCATTCCCGGTCCCACCTTGCGCTTTACCGAAGGAGATTACGCAGTAATGCACGTCAAGAACGAGATGGACGTGGAAACCTCTGTGCATTGGCACGGTTTGCTGGTGCCCAACTTCTACGACGGCGTACCCTACCTCACTACGCCTCCCATTCCGCCGGGAGAAACGTTTACCTATGAGTTCCCGACAAAGCAGGCGGGCACCTACTGGTACCACTCCCACACGGGTTTGCAGGAGCAGTCGGGGGTATACGGCTCCATTGTGATAGAGGACCGGGAGGAGCGCATGGATTATGACACCGACCTGGTGCTGGTGCTGTCGGACTGGACCTATGAGAAGCCTAAGAATGTGCTCAAGACGCTGAAGCGGGGCCTGGAAATCTACGACATCCAGAAGGGAACTTCGACACCGCTAAGTATGGTAATAGCCCGGGGAGCATTGGGGGCGCAGGTGAATTTTTGGAAACAGCGCATGGAGGGTGCTGATATTGCTGACATATACTACCCCGCCTTCCTGACAAACGGGCAGCCTGTGCGGGAGTACCCAGAGTATAAGCCGGGGCAAAAGGTAAGGCTGCGGGTGATCAACGCAGCCGCATCCAGCCAGTTCTGGCTCACTTTTGGCGGCCCCACGCCTTTGCTTATCGCCGCCGACGGACTGGACGTGGTGCCGGTGCGGCATGCCCCAACCTTTATCGCCGTTGCTGAAACCTATGATTTTGTAGTGACCGTACCCGAGAACGGGAAGCTGGAAATAAAGGCCACCGTACAGGACGGCTCCGGCCATACCTCCGCCTATCTGGGGCAGGGGCCCGTAGTACCTGCACCCGATGTGCCCCGGCCTGATAAGATCGCGATGATGCAGCAAATGGCAGCCATGGATATGAAGATGGGGGCTCCCGCCCTCAAGTTCAACCCCAGCGAAGTAGAGCCCTACGAGATGATGAAAGAATGGGGCATGCAGATGGATGGCGATATGCAGATGGATGGTGACATGCACATGAACCATGACAAAAGTATGGAAGGCAAAATGAAGCCGCAGCCTACGGAGCAGAAACCGATGCATGAGCACAACATGGAGATGAAGCAGGACACGGCAGGCGCTATAAACGCTAAAAAGATGGATCACTCCAAAATGGAGCACCAGAAAATGCAAACAGATACCACCGCTGCAAAGGGTATGGATCATGCCAAAATGAACCACACCATGCACGGCAGGGAGATGCAGCCAGACACCGCCGCTGCCATGGAAATGGACCACCGTATGCACGGGCAGCGTGTGGATACAGCAAAGGCCAGTTCCGTAAAAGAACGCAAAAGCATCGGCATGCAGCACGAGGGCATGCCGGGCATGGACATGTTCGCCGAGTATAATTACGATTACCTGAAGGCTCCGGAGCCAACCGATTTTGCAGAAGGCAAACCCGTGCGTGAGATACTCCTCAACCTGACCGGAAACATGGTGCGCTACATCTGGAGCATGAACGGCGTGCCGTTAAAAGAAGCCGACAAGATAAAAATCAACCAGGGCGAAGTTACCCGCATCACGCTAAACAACCTGACCATGATGCACCACCCCATGCACCTGCACGGCCATTTCTTCCGGGTGATTAACGAGCACGGGGAGTATTCTCCGCTCAAGCACACGGTAAATGTGGCGCCGATGCAGAAGGTGGTGATTGAGTTTGACGCCAATGAGTATGGCGACTGGTTCTTCCATTGCCACATCCTCTACCATCTGGATGCCGGTATGGCCCGCATCTTCAGTTACGATACCCCGCGTGACCCGCGCCTGAAAATGTACCCGCTCAACATCCTCACAAACAAGAGTAACCACTTCTTCTTCTGGGGTGCTGTGGATGCTGCCTCACATATGAGCGAGACAAGAATGGTGCTGTCCAACCTGCGCAACCAGTTTACCTTAACAGCAGAGTACGGATGGAACAAGAACCTGGAGGCAGAGCTTACCTACGGTAGGTTCCTGTACGACTACCTGAACGTATTTGTGGGCGTGAATGTGGAAAACGAGGAAGAGGATAGTATGGATGAGATTGAGACCACCGCCATTACCGGCATTAGGTGGCTGACACCTTATATGTTCAACCTGGACCTGCGCATGGATAACAAACTGCGCCCTCAGATTAGCCTGGGCCGGGAAGTGCTTATTTTTCCGCGTACGTTCCTGTTTGGCGAGTATGAGTACCAGGCGGACTTTGGCTGGGTAAACGACTTTGAGCCGGAAGAGGGCACAGGTAAAGCAGATAACTACCGCAGCGAAACCACCTGGAACGTGGGGCTGGAATACCTGGTGTCGAAGAACTTTTCGCTGATGGGCAGCTACGACAACCGCTTTGGGGCGGGCGGTGGTTTAACGGTAAGATTCTAAGCCTTACCTGCGCTCCTGACTTTTGCTAACCGCCGCCTTGCTTTTTATCAAAATCAAAAAGCAAACAACTACACCATGCGAACAACAAGACAAGTATTGGAAGACCACCTGGAAAAATCAAAGTCAGGCACTGTAGATGAAGATCTGAGGCTAAACTTCGCAGAAAACGTGGTGATGCTAACCACGTTTGGTGTGTTCAGGGGGCACGAAGGTATGAAACATTTAGCCAAGCTTCTGAGAGAGCAGCTACCGGAAATGACGCTTACGTACGAGGACTTTCAGGTAGAGGGGAAGGTCGGTTTTTTGGAGTGGTCGGCAGATTCCGGAAATACTAAAGTAAAAGATGGAGCAGATTCTTATGTTGTGCGCAATGGCCTGATTGTGGCGCAAACGATACATTATACTGTTCAAAAGAAGGATCAGTTAAGATCCGACAGCTTGTTTGTACTAATTGACTGTAACTGAGTTTTCTACAGAAAACATACCGTTATCTAAAAAGATATAAGAGGAAGTATGGAAAAGAAGACCGAGGATATAAGAGAAAATTTGGAAGGATATGTAGTAGACATCGCCTGTCTCCGCACCATTCCGTCGGCTCAGATACCAGACAAGGCCAGAACGCACACTACAGCCTGCGCGCTGATGGGCCATTGTATTGAAAGCGGATACGGACTTGTAGATAATAATGATAAAATAACATTGCTTGACCCGAAAGCCACAAAGCATGTGGTGGAGACACTAATGAAGACATCGAAAGAAAAAGGTGCCCGGCTGCATGTAGTGCGTGAGAGAAAGGGTGGTGGTATGGAAACGGTATCTGTTAGAGAAGTGGTGGGCCAGTAACTTATTACAAAATATTCAGGAAGATAGGTAGCGAAAGTTATATGAACTTCTTTTACATGTTTGGCGGTATCGTGTCGGTTATCTGGGGTTTTGTAGAAAGCCTCTGGACTACGCTATGGGTTGATGGTACGTCTGCCCCTTTAACAGGGCGTGTCACCACCTTTATCTGGAAATCAATGCAGGGCGTCTTTGGCAAGCGCAATCACAAACTGCTGAGCCTTTCCGGACCAGTCATCTTGATTGCAACCATTTCTTTTTGGATCGTGATGATCATTATCGGGTGGTCTCTTATTTTTTATACAGCCACTGACGCTATACAGAACCCAACAACCAAATCGTACCCCGACTTCGTTGGTCGCCTCTGGTACATTACCTATGTTATGTTTTCGGTTGGCAACGGCGACTTTACCCCTCAGGGCAATGCTTGGCAGCTCCTGAGTGCGGTTGTGGCTTTTGGAGGTATGGCCCTGGTAACGCTTGCCGTGACATACATCCTGCAGGTGCTTTCGGCTGTTACGGTAAAGCGCTCTTTTGCGAGCCAGGTAACCAGTATAGCTAAAAGCCCGGAAGAATTTGTCGTAACCCAATGGACAGGTAATGATTTCGGGGATATAGAGCTGCAGTTATCACACCTTTCGACTACTCTTTCTAATCTGTCTGAGAAGCACATGGCCTACCCCATTTTGCACTACTACCATGCAGCCAAATCAGAAAAGGCTAATGCTGTAGCGTTGGCTATACTTGATGATGCGCTTATGGCCATAAAATATGGCGTTCCGGAGGAATACCACCCTTCCGGAACCATTCTCAAAAGCACGCGCAGTACCGTTCAAACTTTCTTAAATACTCTCAGTGGTGCCTACATCGAACCTTCAAACGATACGCCTCCAGTACCAGATTTATCCTTTATAAAGAAGTGCGGGGTACCTACAGTAGCGGAGGAAGAGTTTAGAAAGAAGTTTGAGGAGAAAAAGCAAAGAAGAAAAACAGTATACGGGTACCTGCGAAATAGCGCATGGAAGTGGCCTGTAGTGCAGTAGCCACTACTGTACTACAGGCCACTTCCATACTGGTCCCTTCAAACAAGAGCAAGGCTTCGTGTTGAACGGCAGCAAAAAGTAAAATGGAACTGTTTCTGCTCTGGATGTAGCGAAAGTCGAAAGCTCCTGAAGGATTATTTTGATTGATCCCCCTTTAAATCCACATTCGCTAGGTTTCGGTAGGCAGGCCCCTCGATCACCTCACCGTCCACGGAGAAACGGCTGCCATGGCAGGGGCAGTCCCAGCTTTTCTCGGCGCTGTTCCAGTGCACTACACAGCCCATATGCGTACACACCGACGACACCACATGCAGCTCCCCCTGCTCATCCCGGTACGCAGCTACCTTCTTATCGTTCAGCTCTAAGGTCTTAGCCTCACCGCTCTTAATTTCTCTCAGTTCCACTGTGTCATCTGGTAAGAGATAATCCTCGACCAGGTGCTTGACTACATGCACGTTCTCATCGATAACTTTGGAGGCAGAGGCAACAGGGGTGAAACGCTTTGGGTCAAAGGTCTTGGCCCAGGGGTTGTCTTTTCCAAGTATGGCATCCTGTATAATTTGAGCTGCGACGGTACCCCAAACCAAACCGTCGGCAGCAAAGCCAGTAGCGATGTAGACGTTGTTTTGCATGGGGCTGGAGCCGATGTAGGGGAGTAGGTCGGCAGGCCTGTAGTTCTGTGCCGCCCACCTGTAGGCAACGCTTTCCACGTCAAAATGCTTCCGCGCATACTCCTCCACTTTCCGGAGATTTTCCTCATTATGCTCCTGATGCCCCACCATGTGCGGCTCGCCCAGTACCAACAGGAAGTCTCCGCTGCCGTTGCTGTACGGGCGCACGGAGTAGTGGTGCTGCTGCTGTAAGTGCCAGTAGGTGCCCGATGCGGGTAAGTCTCCTTTCAGCCGAACGGCAATGGCGTACTCCCGGTAAGCCTCCATGGCGGAATGCACAGCGTAAACGCCTTTCGGTGAGTGCGTAGCCATCACTACCTTCGCTGTCCTTACTTGTCCCCGTTCCGTGTGCACCATACACGGCTCTCCGTCCTCTACCTGCAGCACTTTGGTATTTTCGTATATGCGGCAGTTATCGCTGGCTATGCCCGCAGCCAATCCCTGCACATACTTGAGTGGGTTGAACTGTGCCTGGTTGGCGATATTGATAACTGCCTCTGCATTATACGGAAAGTCTGCCGGCACTTCGCCCGTAGCTGCTATGCCGGATTTCTGTACTGCCTCCAGTTCCTGCCTTATCTGCTGTGCCTGTTTGCTATCGGTGGTGAACAAATACCAAGGCACTCTTTTAAACTCGCAGTCGATGCTGAACTCCTGCACGCGCTGCTCTATGAAGTTAACTGCCTCGGTTCGGGAGCTCACCACGGCCTGAAGCACTGACTCGTCGTGCTTAGAGGCTACCTTATACAGGCGCTCGTCTACGGGGGTGTAGAGGTTACCCGTCGAGGATCCGGTGGTGCCTTTGCCCACCTCCATGGCCTCCAGCACCGCTACCCGCTTTCCTGACTTGGCCAGTAAATAGGCGGTGGTGAGACCGGTTATGCCCGCGCCCACGATGGCCACGTCCACGTCCAGATAGCCTGGCACCGGTGAAAATTGCTCAGATGTTGTGGTAGTGCTCCAAAGCGCTTGTATATCAATGTGCTGTTTGCCCATTTCTTATTTTAGTTAACAAGTAAGTAGATAGAGACAACGTGGCTGCGGCTTGCTGCCTTAGCCTAAGATCAGAGCCTTGCGTCCAACTCATACTGCTTTTTCTCATTGTCAAGTTCCAACTCAACAGAATAGGTGAGTGTCGTGCCGGGCGGAAAGGGATCCGTATCTACGAAAGGCGATCTGGTTCGCTCGATCAGCGTTTCCCAATCGCCGTCGTTCACCTTCCGCCGGACTATTATTTCCCCGAAGCAGTCTCTTCGGAATGAGATTTTGCGGCCCTCCTTAACCAGCTCAAGGTAGGGTATGTTGCTTGGGTGGGATGTACTTACGTTGGTCATTTGATACTTAATAAGGCTGTGCTAAACAAGCCTCTACAGCATTAAATAAGCTGTAGAGGCTTGTCTGATTTTATTAATCTTCGGAGCAGGAACTACTGTGCCTCTTAATTTATTTGTAACTTCTGCAGGCTTCTTCGCAGTCTCTGCATATTTTAGCACAATGCATTGTTTCCTTTTCAATGTCTGTGTCTTGGCTGCACACTTCCGCGCACTTTTTACAGATGTCGGCGCAAAGGCTTACTACCTGTTTAGCCACCTCGGAGTTAGAAGCCACAAAGCTGGCAGTTACCCTACATATCTTTGCGCAGTCTCGACATAAACGGATAGCTTTGGTAAGCGCATCGGTACGCTCATTGTCAAGGCATGCATCAAAGCATGTATCGCATTCGTCGGCACACTGTGCCAATATGCTTAATAGATCCTTGTTCTGACTGTTGTCGTGTTGGTGCGTTTGATTCATAGCTTTCAGGTTTAAGTTTTATCTATAGTTGTACAAAAAACTACGATGCCAGCCCTAATGGGTTACCGTCTTATAGTTCAGACTACCTTATGCTTCCATACTACTACTTAATCTGTTTGCGAAGCAACTGTGCATTAATAGCCACAATCACAGTACTCAAACTCATTAAGGCTGCCCCAACCGCTGGCGAAACCATGATGCCCTGCTTGTATAGCACACCTGCAGCAAGTGGCAATGCAATCACGTTGTAAGCTGTGGCCCATATCAGGTTTTGGATCATTTTGCGGTAAGTGGCTTTACCAAACAGGATAAGCGAGCTGATGTCCTGTGGGTTACTGTTTACCAGTATGATGTCTGCGGTTTCGGCCGCTACGTCGGTACCGGAACCTACGGCAATCCCGACTTCGGCTTGGGCAAGGGCAGGGGCATCGTTCACGCCGTCACCGGTCATGGCCACAAATTCTCCCTTAGCCTGCAGCTCCTTTACTTTCTCTTGCTTTTCATGCGGAAGTACATTGGCCAAATAGCCATCCATCCCCAGTTTGTCGCTTACACTTTTAGCTACACGCTCATTGTCACCGGTAAGCAAAAGGTTCTTGATGCCGTTCTCTTTCAGTATTCTAATCGCTTCTTCTGACTCTGGGCGTATCCGGTCTTTTAAAGTTATAAAGCCTGCCACCTGCTGGTCTATCATAATATAAACTACTGTTTCAACGCCTTCTTCGGCATCGTTTTCAGGTACTTGTATGTTATACTCTTTAATGTAGTTTGGCCCGACTACCTTCACATCCTTTCCTTCAACGGTTCCCTCTAGGCCCTTGCCGGGCAGGTAATGGAAGTCTGAGGAGGCGGGTATGGCAATGCCTTCTGCCTCAACTTTGCGCAACACACCCTGCGAAATGTAGTGCTCTGAGTTCTGCTCAACCCCCGCTGCCAACCTCAGCAATTCCTTCTCGGGATAAGCGGAACTAAATGAAACTACCCTTGCCACTTCATGCGAGCCTTGGGTAAGCGTACCTGTTTTGTCGAAGATGATGGTGGTGATGTTGCGTGAGTTCTCAAAGGCTGTACGGTTACGGATTAGGAGACCATTATTAGCTGATACTGCCGTAGAGATTGCTACCACTAAGGGTATAGCCAAACCCAGTGCATGCGGACAAGAAATAACCATAACGGTAACCATACGCTCCAGGGCAAAGCCAAACTCAGCACCGGCAATTAGCCAGGCTACTAAGGTTAAAGTACCGGCAGTAAGGGCAATGGAGGTTAGCCATTTGGCAGCCTTGTCGGCAAGGCGCTGCGTCTCCGATTTTGTCTTTTGGGCATCCTGCACCAGCGTAATCACCTTGTTCAGGTAACTGTCCTTTCCGGTGCTTTGCACACGGACCTGCAGCGAGCCATTTCCGTTTATGGAGCCACCAATCACTTTATCGCCTGGCTTTTTCTGTACCGGCTTGCTCTCACCAGTCAGCATGCTTTCGTTCAGGTAACTATCTCCTTGCACCACCTCGCCATCGGCAGGTACTTTCTCACCGGGTTTTATCAGGATAAGATCATCAGCTTTTAGCTCTTCCACTTTTACTTTAATGGTTTGCCCATCTTTAATAAGCGCAGCCTCAGCCGGCATCATGCTCACCAGCAACTCAAGGGCTTTGGAGGCACCAAGTACAGAACGCATCTCAATCCAGTGGCCCAGCAGCATCACCACGATCAGGGTGGCAAGTTCCCAGAAAAAGTCCATGCCTCTTAACCCGAAGGCTACTGCCGTGCTGTATACATAGGCCACGGTAATGGCCACGCCAATCAGCGTCATCATGCCCGGAGTCTTCTTCTTAACCTCCTCAGCAAGGCCTGTTAAAAATGGCCAACCCCCATAAAAGTAGATGATGCTGGAAAGCACAAAGGAAATCATCATGTTGTAAGGGATATTCAAGGAGTAGCCCAGAATATCCTGTATCATTGGGCTGATGATGATAACCGGAACTGATAGCGCAAGCGATACCCAGAAGCGCTTCTTAAAGTCCTCGATCATCATGCGGTGGTGGTCGTGGTGGCCCTCATGCTCCCCGTGTTCCGCGTGGCCTATGTGCTCTTCGTGCGGTGGGGGCGTGCCTTCTCCATGCGGCATGGCCTTGTGGTGGGCGTGCAGTGTCTTTTCCTCCAGCCGCTCTGTTACCTGGTTTTTCTGATCCTTTGCCTGCTGGCGCTGACTTTTTCCCTGATGGTGTTTATGGTCATGATTCATGATAACAGCTTCTAAGATGGATAATCAACTTTTAATTTACGGGCCATTTCAGGCGTAACAGAATCGGCATACGTTCCATAAGCATCTACCAGTACACCTTTTACGCCCTGATCGGAGGAGATTGCGTACAAAACCGAGTTATCGTCAGGGCTGCTAGCTCCTTCAAACCGATGTACCTCATTGATGTCAAACTCCCCCGCCCCTAACTCCAGTTGTAAACGGGGGCACTCCAGACAATACGGGCGTAAGTTAAAGTCCTCCACATAGCCCCGCTTCTTTAAGTCATGGAGCGCCTCGACTATGGTTTCATAGTGGTACTTGTTCATCCTTGTCAGCTTTAAGTTTCATATAGCTAGCATTTACGTGCACAGCTAAAAAGCAAAGGCGCAGCTATGGGTCTGCGCCTTTAAATTAATGGTGGTGCCCTGTGTCCAGGTACTTGCCTTGGGGACCGACTCCCTCTATATGTACGAGCTGCGCCCCATAATGTCCTGCCATGGCCACGCTGTAAGCAGCACCTGTAAGAACAAAGGCTACGACCAGCACACTCCAGCGCTTGCCCTTAAACAGGAACTGACTCATCAACTGTGCCGCCAGGCCTATTCCCGCCAGGTAAATGGTCCAGTCGGCGTAGTAGTCGTGCTGGGCGAGTACAAGCTTGGCATGTTCTGTGAGTCCGCTGGTGTGCGGATGCGCGATTTTAGTAACATAGTAGGCCATGCCAAAGCTTATTAGGGTGGCTATGGTGGTGATCCAGTCCAGCTCTCTGCGCAGAAAAAGGATGTTGCAGAGCTGCACGGCGGCGGCCACCAACAGCAGCACGATGGGGAAATGCACAAGCAGGGGGTGCCTGTTCGGGAAGTCATCCGGTCTGGCGTGGGCACTCTCCGGTTCTTGCTGGTGCGCGGCATGCGCTTCGGGAGCTACTGCGGGTTGCACTAGGGCAGCGGTGTCTGCCATCTGCAGCTTCTCTTGCGTTGGGGCACCCTTCCCGTGTTTCTCGCCTCCGTGTGCGTAAAGTGTTTGGGTATTAATTACAGATAAAAACAACATTAGGAGTAGTAAAAAACAGGTGTTTTTCATTCTTATAAAGCGTTAGTTAAGTGGGTGTATTATGATTTACATTAAAGCTCCACAATACCTAACTACTCTCAATAACATTAAAATTAGCAGCCTCTGATTGCACACAAAAGTACTAAGCAGGTGCGTTGCCTGTGAACACACTTAGAGTACTCGAGCGAGACGAAGGCAGTTTTATAAATTTATGGAGCAGCATTATATATCTGTGGAGAAACCTTGGTATCAATACAGGTTATCGATAGTATGACGGTCTGAGCCACCCTGCCGCTTGTATTGATTGAGGGTGGTGCCAGTAACTTCTTTAAACTGCCTGGAAAGGTGCTGCAGGCTTTTATAGCCGAGCTTGGTTGCAATAGCAGTAAGAGGCAGCTCATCGTAAGAGAGGAGCTCAGCTGCATGAGCATCTGGCATATGTCTGACACGTTATCGAAAAAAGAGGAGAAGCCTTTTTCGTCCCAACTGTTCGCCAGAATCTGCTGTGGCGATCTACCCATGCTGTTGATGTAAAGACTAAGTTTACTCTGCAAACCTACGGCAGATAACACCTGTACAAAATAAGTGAGGGAGGCAGTTATGAAAGCTAAGCCAGAGAAAGCTGTGATACTCGTAATAACCCGCCATACATTATTTGATGCCACATAATCTCCTACCCCCAAAGTGGAAAGCGTAAAACCCGCATAATATAGTTTCCAAGAGGGGTGGCACTGGATAATGTTGTGCTGTTTACAACAGAGTCTGGATCAGAGAGAAGCAGCAGGAACAGCCCAGCCCAGAGCCCAAGAACCCATGTCAGAAGTGTGGAGGTAAGTATAGATGGCCCCGCATACTCAAGTAGCTTTGCTTTTCCCTTTTTACCTGAAATAAAGAAGAATATCTTCCACACTGCCCTGGACACTAATTCCGTAATCCGACCTCCTCCACTTGAAGAAAAGGTGGTCTTGATAATATCTAGTGCGATTGAGGTATAAGTAAAAGCTCCCAAGAAGAGATACAGAAAATTCATAAGGTACATCGAGTCGTTAGTGTGATCTTCTAAACGCAATAACAGGTAGGGAGTTAAATGGCGAAGAGGTGGTAACCTCTGGCAAATGTAAGCTAGGAGTCACTGCCAGGGCAGATTTTACCTGCTTTGAAGAACACTTGATTAAATGCTACCACTAATATTATATAAAAATGGCTTATGAATATATAAAACAGAAGGGACTTTGGATGGGTATAACCAAGCAAATGTATTATAAAACCCAGATAACTATGAACAGAGACTTAATAGCTACACTTGCAGAATGTGCCGCAGCCTGTAATTATTGTGCCGTTTCCTGTCTGCAGGAAGACGATGTGAAAATGATGGAGCGCTGCATACGGCTTGACCTGGAGTGCGCTGCTATCTGTAAAATGGCTTTGGATTATGTATCCCGCGACTCAACCATGGCAAGAGAAGTACTAGACCTTTGTGCCAGAGTGTGCCGCGAGTGCGGTGCAGAATGTGAGAAACACTCGCAAATGGAACACTGCCGCATGTGCGCCGAAGCTTGCCGCCGCTGTGAACAGGCTTGTCAACAGGCATCATAATCTTTATATGTTAAAGAGTATAATCTTCTAATAAACTCACCCTGATTGCTCTACAGTTTTGAGAGTGGTCAGGGTGTTTTTGTTTGGCTATAGCCTGATTTCCTGTGCAGGGCCAGAATCTTTTTAATCACATTTTTTGCACTTAATCTATTATTTATGAAAACAAAATTTAACAGTTTCAAGAGTTTTGCTCTGATGGTCATGGCTGTGTTTGTGCTCAGCAGCTGCGAAAAAGACCAGGATGTTGTTACTCCGTTAAGTGCCAGTGGAGAACAAGCGGCAAAAGGTGCTTATTGGGAAGATGACAAAGCCTTTGACAAGGAGATGCAGCAGGTGATCAACTCGATGATGAAGATGATGAACCAGATGGAAATGACCTGCGACCCGGACATTGACTTTGCGAACATGATGATCATGCACCACGAGATGGGCATAAAAATGGCGGACATTGAACTGAAGTATGGCCATGAGCCGGAAGCGCTGGAACTGGCCGTGAAAACGAAAGAGGGCAATCAGGCAAGCAAGGAAAGGCTACAAGCGTTTCTAGCGTCTCACCCTACACCTGAGCCACTTTCAAAGGAAGAATGTAAAATGTTTATGATGGAGATGCGGGAGGATATGATGGCCATGATGCGTTGCATGCGATCTGTAAAGGATACGCCTGATCCGGATGTGGATTTTGCCCAGCTGATGATCTGTCATCACGAAGGTGCGCTTGCCATGTCCAACACTGAGTTGAAGTGGGGGGATGATGAAATGGCCCTGGAAGAAGCTGAAATCATCATAGAAGAGCAGTCGCAGGAAATAATAGAGTTGGCAGCCTTCTTGAACGAACATGGGGTGCCAACCCATAAAGGAAAGAACTTGTAAATGTTTTTTTGGCTGTTTGTCTTATAACGGAAACAGGGTTGCGTGCTGCGCAGCTCTGTTTTCATTTAACCTAAAAGGGATTGGAGTGCAGCAGGCGCAGTTTTTCAAAATCACTTCTGCGCTCTGTTGTCTCATATACTAGGCAGAAAATGTACTATGGGAAATACAATTGATGTTTTATTTGCGTATGAACCTCATCCCGTAAAGGCGCAAGAGGTAACTAGAGTTGGGCTAACACCCATCGATACCCAAGCAGACGGGAATCCCCTTGCGCTGGAAGAGGTACACACCAAAGATATCCACCTTATTATAATTTCAGATGACCTTTCTTTCTTTGCCCACGAGCACCCGGAGAAGACAGGCAAAGAGTACGTCGTGAATTTCACATTTCCCTTCGGTGGAAAGTTCCTGCTTTACTGTGATATAAAGCCACTGAACGGTGCACCGGTTGTTGTCCTAAAAACAGTTGATGTTGCGGGTGATAAACGGGACGTGCAGCGCTATCAGCAGGATGTGCTCAGTAAAACCGTTGACAGTGTGAGCGTGCAACTGGATGTGCAGGACCTCAGTGCCATACGCGTTACCATGAAACAGGGGGAGGCTGTAATACCTGCCTCTTCACTAGGTGATTTTCTGGGTGCTAAGGCCCACGTGGTTATGATCAATGTGAATACAAAAGAATACCTGCATGTCCACCCCATGGTGCACGAGGACGTGCTGGTGCTGCACTCCGCTTTTACTGCCACGGGATTATACCGGGTATGGATTCAGTTCCTGCTAAACGGGCTGCTATATACCATGGATTATGTCGTGCACGTATCTGAGCTTCCGGGGCAGGGACACCATGGGCACCATCACTAAAAGCAGCAGGACACATCCTTAGAAACCACAATACCACCCATGGAAGCTGACAAAGAGCTAGTACAAATACCGGTTACTGCCACTCTTCGTGATAAAATGAAGATTGTCCTGCTCCTTGCTTTTCCGGCAGTAGTAGAGAACTTCTTTCAGACATTTATTGGCTTTGTGGATGTTTATTTCGTGTCAAAAATTGGCTTGGCTGAGGTTTCTGCTATTGGGGCCACCAACGCCATACTGGCTATCTACTTTGCCGTCTTTATGGCGATAGGTGTGGCAGCAAACGTTAGGGTGGCAAACGCCTTGGGAGCGAAACAGGTAGAAAGAGCCCGTCATATCGCGCAGCAGGCAATTATACTCTCCATCCTTTTCGGCATTCTGACAGGAATCGTAACGCTGTTTTTTGCACGCCCCCTGCTCACACTCATGGGGCTGGAAGAGCAGGTACTGGACATAGGGGAGAACTATTTTCGGGTTGTGGGCATTCCTTCCGTGTTTATGTCGCTCATGTTTGCGCTCAGTGCCAATCTACGGGGTTCGGGTAACACACGTGCACCCATGAAAGTCAGCATTATTATCAACATCTTCCATGCGCTCCTGGGGTATGCTCTTATTTTCGGTTTCTGGATCTTTCCTGAAATGGGCGTAACGGGTGCTGCGCTGGCCACAGTTGCCTCCCGTGTGCTTGGAACCCTACTGCTCGTCTACTACATCCAGCGTTCAGAGGTGCTGGCCTTCCGGAAAGACTTCTGGTCTGTGGACTGGGGCCACCAGAAGGAGCTTGCTACATTAGGCAGCCCTGCCGCCGGTGAAGTACTCATCATGCGGGCCGGGCAGATTGTTTATTTCGGTTTTATTGTTTCACTGGGCACCAACGTCTTTGCCGCTCATCAGATTGCCGGAAACGTGGAGGTGATCTCCTATATGGCAGGCTATGGCTTTGCCACAGCGGTTACAATACTGGCCGGACAGCAGATAGGGGCAGGAAGAATAGAGGAGGCGGTTTCCTTTACAAAAATAGGGGCCTGGATGGCTGTGGGCATAATGGGTGTGCTGGGCTTACTGCTCTTCTTCTTGGGGGAGTGGGCTGGCAGTCTGTTCTCCCAAGACCCGGAGGTGATCTCTAAAATAGGAAACGCCCTGAAGGTTTCCGGAGCGTTTCAGCCTTTTTTGGCCGCCCTATTAACGCTTACGGGCGCATACCAGGCTGCCAATAACACGAAGTTCCCCATGTACCTGACGGCGGCCGGTATGTGGGCCATTCGCACTGTTCTGGTTTATTACTTGGGAATAACCTTGGGCTGGGGTCTTACAGGTGTCTGGATTGCCATTGGTATTGACATTGTAACCCGTGCAGGGGTACTGGCCTATAAATTCGCCAAAGGTACTTGGATGAACCTGGAAAAAGAACCTGAGGTGGAGTCACAGTGTCACCCGCAGTCAACAAAAGAGACCATGTCTGACTGCGTTAATAATTACTAAGTAGTTGCCATGGCATTTTTGTAGGAAGGAGTTTAGCGAAATCTGATGGTCAGAACACCGTCATTTATTAAAGTATAACAGTGAAGTTAATCCAACCTATTAACCTGTATGGTGTAAAACAGAATTAGAACTGTAGTCGCAGCTTAGACTTATTAGGTATTGCGAGTAACATGCAAACTATAAAACACTTTCATTTTGTACCAGCTTAAAATGTATAAACTTTTGATACTCGTGTTATTGCTCGGCACAGGGCAGTACACTTATGCACAGCACGAACACCACAAGCCTACCCAGCAGCAACAGACCGAGATTTATACCTGCCCCATGCACCCCGAAGTGCAAAGCACTAAACCTGGTAAATGCCCCAAGTGCGGCATGACGCTGGTAAAGCAAAAACAAAAAGCCCCGACAAAAAAACAGCAGGCTCCGCCAAAAAAAGCCACCAAAGCCAAACCTGCGACACCTTCTAAAAAACCTGTGCAGCAGAAACAAGCGTAGCCGACTCTGAAAAAAGCGCAACCTGCTCATCAACATGCGCAGCCAACACAGCAAAAAACTACCACACCTGTACAGAACCCGGAAGAAAAAGGCAAGCCCATTCATAAAGCGGGGCATAAACAGGAGAGTCCGGGGCCAACCTATAAACCGCGCACCATTCGCTATGACCTCTATGTGCGGGATACGCTGGTAAACTTTACCGGAAAAACCAGAAGAGCCGTGGCCATTAACGGCAGCATTCCGGCACCTGCCTTAACCTTTACTCAGGGCGATACAGCCGAGATCTATGTGCATAATGAGATGGACGTGGAAACCTCCATACACTGGCACGGGGTGTTTCTGCCCAACCGGTTTGACGGCGTGCCGTGGCTTACACAAAAACCGATCAAGCCGCACTCCACTTACCTGTACAAATTCCCGATCATCCAGAATGGCACTTACTGGTACCATAGCCACAGCGCCTTTCAGGAGCAAAGCGGCATGTATGGAGCCCTGATCTTTAACAAAGTAAATGAGCCGGATATGCCGGCTATACCTATTGTGCTCAGCGACTGGACGGATATGAACCCTCGTGAAGTATACAGGTCATTGCGCAGCGCCAACGACTGGTTTTCGATACAGAAGGGGGCTACGCAGGGCTATGCGGAGGCCATCCGGAAAGGCTACTTTGGCACCAAACTGAAGAACGAATGGAAGCGCATGACGGCCATGGATGTAAGCGACGTGGCGTATGAGAAGTTTCTGATCAATGGGCAGGATATTGCGGAACAGACGCATTTTACGGCCGGGGATGTAGTCAAACTTCGGATAGTGAATGGCGGTGCTTCTACCTACTTCTGGTTAACCTATTCCGGCAGTAAGATTACCGTGGTGGGCAACGATGGTAACGATGTGGAGCCGGTGGAAGTGGATCGCCTGATCATTGCGTCTGCTGAGACCTACGACCTGCTGGTGACCATACCGGAGAACATGCAATACGAGTTCCTGGCAACTGCCGAAGACCGCACCAATACCACATCGTTGTGGCTGGGCAGGGGCATGAAAATGAAAGCACAGCGCCTGGGCAAGCTCAAATATTTCGAGGGCATGAGGATGATGAACGGCATGATGAAGCTGAGCGGCGATGTGGAGCCGATGGGCATGGAAATGAGCAATCAGCAGATGGACATGAACAGCGTGATGTACCCGGAATCTTCAGGCCAGGACCACAGCATGCACGGAGGGGAGACTCCGAAGCCAGCTGCCGAAAAACATATGGAAATGAAGCAGAAAGCTGATACCGCCTCACATGAAGGGAATAACATACAGGGGCACGACACGCACAACATGGACAGGAGTGTCAGCAGCGGTGAGATGGTAACCCTGAACTATGGCATGCTGCGGGCACCTGAGAAAACAACCCTCAAACCCGGACCGGAAAAAGTGCTGCGTTTTGAGCTCACCGGCAACATGAACCGCTACGTGTGGACGATGGACAATAAGACCGTGTCAGAGTCTGACAGGATCCTGATCAAAAAAGGAGAAAACGTGAAGATCATCATGTTCAACAACTCTATGATGCGCCACCCCATGCACCTGCACGGGCACGACTTCCGGGTGCTGAACAAGCATGGCGAATATGCGCCCCTCAAAAATGTGCTGGACATACTACCCATGGAGACAGACACGATTGAGTTTGCCGCCTCCGAGAGCGGCGACTGGTTCTTTCATTGCCATATTCTCTACCACATGATTGCCGGTATGGGACGCGTGTTCACCTATCAAAATTCTCCACCAAATCCTGATCTTCCGGATCCTAAACTAGCCCAAAAGATGTTTAACCGCGAAGACAAGGTTTTTCTGCCTTCAGCGATGGTAGGGCTGGAAAGCAACGGCAGCGACGGAGAGTTTATACTTGGTAGCTCCCGTTACCAGGTTTCTACAGAGTGGCGAATCGGGTTTAAGAAGGAGTATGGCATTGAAAGTGAAACTTATTTTGGTCGTTACTTTGGTAAAATGCAGTGGCTGTTTCCTTTTATCGGATTTGATTATCACTACAAAAGTACTTTCAATGAGCCTGAGAATAATATGTTTGGGCAGTTAAGTAACCAGAATAACCGAAAAGCCTTTGTAGCCGGTGTGCAGTATACCTTGCCCATGCTCATCGTATCGGAAATGAGGGTAGACAGCAAGGGAAAGCTGCGCTTCCAGTTGCGGCGCGAAGATGTTCCGCTTACCAGCCGCTTGCGTCTTAATTTGATGGGCAACACCGACAAAGAATACATGGCCGGCCTGCGGTACATCGTTACCAAGTACGTGTCTCTATCTACGCATTACGACAGCGACATGAAGTATGGCGCCGGTCTGACTTTTATTTATTAACAGATACAGTTGTTCAACGGCTCTTGTAGCAGCGGGAACAAAACAGCATCTTACAAGGGGCTCTTTTTCTAAACCACTATGCCATTCCTTAAATGTAATGGCATAGTGGTTTACTTGCTTATGAGAGCAGAACCTCAGAAATTTATGAACTACTTCGGGTTTTGCTTCTTCCAGGCCTCCAGTTCCGATATTTCTTTGGTCTGCTGATCAATGGTCTTCTGAGCCATTTGTTTCATTTCTGGGGTTTTACCTTGCTTTAGGAATGCTCTTGCCATTTCGTTACCAATTTCGTGGTGATGTATCATCATTTGGGCAAAGCTGTGATCTGTATTAGCTCCGCTCATGTCGCCCATGTTCCTGTGCACATCATCCATCATTTTGTTCATTGGCTGCATCATACGCATGGTGGTGGCAGTATCTCCTTTGGCGGGTTGATGCCTTTTCGCAAAGTCCTGAAGCTTCTGGATATCTTCTTTATTAGTTTTCACAGTCTTTTGAGCCATCTCTTTCATTTTGGCGTTGGTGCCATTGGCTATTTCGTCTTCTGCCATGCGGATGGCTCCTTGGTGGTGCATGGACATTATCTGAGCAAAGTCATAGTCAGGATCTCCTGTCATTGTCGCTTTCATGCCGTGCATCTCTTCCATGTTTTGGTGCATGTGTTCCATCATACCGCTCATCTCACCGGTATTCATGTTGTGCTGGGAATGGTTGTCCGTTGTCTCTGTGGCAGTAGTTGCGCTCGAAGTCTCTGCCTCATCACCAGCATTGGTACTACTTTGGTTACAAGAGGTGAGGAAGAACAGTACCGCAAAAAAGAATAAGGATATTTTGAATTTAGACTCAAGTAGCAAGGTGCAATTTTTAGACTTTTTCATACTCGAATTATATGGTTAAATATATTATTGTTACGGCGAAAAAGTAAAGACGTTGAGAGGTGGATGGATACTAAATATATAATTTTCAACTCTTTAACTATAAAATAATCAACCCCTAAATTATTATTTGTTTATAAGACGTAATTTTATTGTAATTGCACTTATGTAATAGGTCAGGCTGGGAAGTATCATTAGCTGTAGAAGAGGAAGCCACCCAACGTGAAGAAGAGGTACCATGGGCATCTCATCAGTATAGAACCATTGCTCTACTGCCAGTGCCCACTTTTCAAAACCCACGGCAATCACACCGCCTGTAAAGCTTAACAGAATATATTGCCACAGCTTAGCGTTTAGAGGCCAGTATGGGCTATGATTAAATACTGCAAACAGGGTGTACAGGAGCAGGAGTACCAGCGCATCTACTAAGGACGCAACAAAGCAAATCCAAAAATGCCCAAAGAGTCCACTGTACCCTTGGTAAAGAGGAGCCTGTGCATTCTCCCAAATCAAGTTCAGTGAAAATCCTATCACCAGCACAGCACCAGATACCAAAAGAAGGCGCTTCATGTTGCTCTGATGCTTCCTTTTCATATGTAGTCTTTCTGCAATGGAATAAGACTACTTTATCTGTCGGCGTAGCAGCTGTGCATTGACGGCCACAATCACAGTGCTCAGGCTCATAAGAGCGGCTCCCACCGCTGGTGACACCATAATACCCTGGCTGTAGAGCACGCCCGCCGCCAGCGGCAGTGCCACCACATTATAGCCAGTGGCCCAAATCAGGTTCTGGATCATTTTGCGGTAAGTGGCCTTGCCGAAAAGGATAAGCGAGGCGATGTCCTGCGGGTTACTGTTCACCAATATGATGTCAGCTGTTTCGGCGGCCACGTCGGTGCCCGAGCCTACGGCAATGCCCACATCGGCCTGCGCCAGGGCAGGGGCGTCGTTCACGCCGTCGCCCGTCATAGCCACGAATTCGCCTTTAGCCTGCAACTCCTTCACCTTTTCCTGTTTCTGGTGCGGCAGTACGTTGGCCAGGTAGCCATCCATCTGCAGCTGATCGCTCACGCTTTTGGCCACGCGCTCGTTGTCGCCGGTAAGCAGCAGGTTTTTAATGCCGTTTTCTTTGAGCACCCGAATGGCCCCGGCCGATTCTTCACGGATCTGGTCGCGCATGGTGATATAGCCGACCGGCTGTCCCTCTGCCAGCACGTACACCACCGTCTCTACTCCTTCTTCGGCCTCGCTGGTTGGAACTTCAATGTTAAACTCCTTGATATAGTTGGGCCCGACCACTTTTACATCTTTGCCCTCCACCGTACCTTCCAGCCCTTTTCCGGGCAGGTAGTTGAACGACTGTGAGGAAGGCACTGCGATACCTTCTTCTTTTACTCTGCGAAGTATACTTTGGGAAATAAAATGCTCTGAGTTCTGCTCTACGCCGGCTGCCAGGCGTAACATTTCTCGTTCGTCCATTCCCTTGTCAAAGGTGACCACTGAGGCGATTTCGTGGGAGCCCTGGGTGAGGGTACCGGTCTTATCGAAGATAATGGTGGTAATGAGACGGGAATTTTCGAAGGCGGTACGGTTGCGGATGAGCAGGCCGTTGTTGGCCGAGACAGCCGTGGAGATCGCCACGACCAAAGGCACCGCCAGCCCCAGCGCATGCGGACAGGAGATCACCATCACCGTTACCATTCGTTCTAGGGCAAAGGCAAACTCCTGACCCAGCAGCAGCCAAACCGCCAGGGTACCAAAGCCGGCGAAGAGGGCAATGTAGGTGAGCCATTTGGCCGCGCGGTCGGCCAAGCGCTGCGTTTCGGATTTGGTCTTCTGAGCATCCTGCACCAACTTGATTACCTTGTTGAGGTAGCTTTCCTTGCCGGTGTATTCCACCCGCACCCGTAGCGCCCCGTTACCGTTAATGGATCCACCGATCACTTTGGCGTTGTTGTTCTTTTTTACCGGCTTGCTCTCGCCGGTGAGCATACTCTCGTTGAGGTAGCTTTCGCCGTCTTCCACCACGCCATCGGCTGGTACCTTTTCGCCGGGCTTCACCAGGATCAGGTCGCCTTTCTGCAACTCCTCGATCCGCACCTGCACGGTTTCCCCATCCCTGATGAGCATGGCGTCGGCAGGCATCATGCTTACCAGCAACTCCAATGCCTTAGAGGCGCCGAGCACCGAGCGCATCTCGATCCAGTGCCCTAGCAACATGATCACGATCAGCGTGGCCAGTTCCCAGAAGAAGTCCATGCCCTCCAGCCCAAACACAATGGCAGTACTGTAGAGGTAAGCTACTGTGATGGCGACGCCGATTAGGGTCATCATCCCCGGGGAGCTTTTCTTTACTTCTTCGGCCAGCCCCGTCAGGAAAGGCCAGCCACCGTAGAAAAAGATGATGGAAGAAAGTATGAAAGAAATGTGTAGGCTATACGGCACCTGCAATGAATATCCCAGAATGTTTTGCACCATGTGGCTCAGGAGGATCACAGGGATAGACAACACCAGCGATATCCAGAATCTTTTACGAAAATCAGCGATCATCATGCGATGATGGTCGTGGCCGTGCTCCCCGTGCGGTGGATGACCGGTGGTGTCTTCGTGCATGGCGTGCTCGTGCCCGTGCAGCGTCTTCTCCTCCAGCCGTTCCGTTATCTGGTCTTTTTGCTGCATGGCCTCCTGGCGTTGAGGTGTCCCGTGGTGCGAGTGATGGTGGTGTCTCTGCCTATTATTCTGATTAGAGTGAGGGTCGAGGTTCATAACGATTCGTGGCTATTATTGAATGAGAATGCGCAGTCAAGGCTTGCATTTCTATTTATACTCATATTGGTAACACTCCGTTTTCAAGATGCTGTTCTGTTGCTCAATTTCTTAATTTTGGGTGACAAAGCAGCAGGCCCACATATATCACAATAAGCAGCTCCTTTCCACAGATGCAGTTTCTTCAAGTCAATTGTCCAAACCGGTTACTCAGCTGGCTGATTCATCAAACTTGCTCCTGGTATGGATAAAAAAGTAAGTCCCTGCTATGGGACAGGGACTTACGCAATGGAAGACTGCTTTCTTATCTGAGCTATTCGTGTTCGTAACGGAAATGTGCAAACTCAGTTTTCTTTATTTACTTCTGACAAACCACTTAGCTTCTTTGAGCGCCTCTTGCATTGCTTAAGCTAAATACCGGAAACTAGAACAATGCTTTAGAATTTATTTTGTGTTTCTGGAGGAGCTGTGTAAGCTTACAATCTCCCATTTTCCATTGTTATTTTTTAACGTAGAGGTAGCCACCCCTTTCTTTTTAATGGTACTACCGTCTTTTGCCAACACTATAGTATAGATGTAAGTCTCCGTTGCAAAAGCGTAAAGCCCATCTACTTGCACATCTACCTTGTAGTCACTGTAGTTAAAAGACTTGAACACTTTAAGTTCAGGTCCTAAGTGGTGGTCCAGGTAGTGCGAATAGGTCCCCTCTACGCCGCCTGATTCAAATACTTTAGAGTCCTTTGCGAAGAGATGGGTAGTGTTAGAGACGTCCAAGGCCTCAATAGCTGCTTTGTAAGAGCTTAGCACTTTTTTTACCTGTTCAGATTCAGGATTGCCTGTAGCCTGGGCAAATGATTGTTTAATAAAGAGCAGCATTACAAATGCCAGAAGTAGGGTAAAAGTATTTTTTCTCATCATTAAAATATTAAGGTTTAGAAGAATAAAAAGTTGTTGTCATACATGCTGCCACTAATGTGTTTGTAGTAACTGCAGTGCAGTGTCAGTTCACCAAGTTAAAAATCAAGTGAGGAGGCAATCTTTACCAGGCTCCCTTTGTCTACTCCAAACTTACAAATAGCATCGCAATGTGTCCTTAACTCAGAGAAGAGGATGTAGTGGAATGAGGCAGAGCTGCTCCTAATGGAAGGCCTGCTGAGTTGTAAACGAACTTCTTTCTCCCGATTATCAGGCACAATCAGGTAAAGGGATGTAACGTGGTGTCCGAGGCTATAGTGCAAATCTGTTAGCCTCAGTATACCCGAGTAAATCGACGTGCTTTTTTCCACCTCAAAGGCAGCCGCAACTTTATTTGTGTGCTTTTCAAACCAAAGCACGTCAATCAGCCCGATTGTAGTCTGTGTCTCTTTATCTATACCCAAATCAGGTATAGTACCCATGCAAAGGAACGAAAAGGCATCATCCTGAAACTTTTTGCTCTTGTCATTGCTTGCGCATGACACATCATAGCCAAGGGCTCTCCCAACTTTCAGTAGATGATACTGCATCTCGGTGTGAAGATTGTCCTCCAGCTGTTCATCCATCACTTCCTTATGCCTTTTGGCGAGCTGCCGCTCTATCTTTAGTATATCTTCTGTTGCTATAGCCTGCTGCCCAGTGGCAAGTATTTTCATATCCCCAATATCAAATAACAATCCCCCGATAGCTCCCAGATCAGTAGACAGGTGAGGTCGGAACTTATTATTGACTTGCAGGATAAGCTCTCGCATGCGGAGATACTCTTTCCAGGAACCAAGCTTGATATTCTCTCCAAACAGTTTATTGAAACCATTGACAATGGCAGTGTTAAAAGGAGGTATGAGAGTAGGATGCAGGAAATAAAGGATGCTTGCTACAGCAGGCCCGAGCCCTTTAATCTTCTTCTGGTCAAGTAAGATTATTTCGCGTAAAAGCTGTTCTTCTTTTGTTGCAGTTAGACAAGCTTGCAAGAATTGGCCAAAAGCCCTTTTGTTAGCCTCATTTTCATAAATATCAGGTATTCTCAGCTTTGGTTTCCAATAAAAAGGATGGGCAATCCCTACAAAGACCTGTTTTTGCTCGGCAATGCAGCTCAAGACAAACTCAAGCGAAGAGCCTTTGAAATCGTTCCCGAAGGTGCCAGCCTTGATGTCGGCAATTACCTGGTGGACGCCCCGGCGTATGGTCCTGAAAGCTTTTAATCTGTCATCGTTGTTGATAAACCACGTGTTATAGACAGATTCTGCGTCTGTTTTATAGCGGTTGACAAGCTGTAAGAGGGTCTCTTCTGAGGCGATTTTTTCTTGATACATGGAAACAACTACAAAGACTTATTGAGTTAACTGAAATTATAAAAAGCTAGATACTAAATTAATAATAGCAGTATATAAAATTTATAATGTTCTTATTAAACATTTACAATTTTTTACTAATAATGACAAGTTAAACCAGCACCTCTTTGTAACTGCTGTCATAGCTGGTACTTAACGAAAAGAAACGGTTGAACCTAAAGCGGAAACCTGCTTCATTCTCCTTATCGGTATGCACCTGAAAATCCCCTGTTATTACAATCTGTGCATGCTAATGAAACTGTGCCTAATAGTATAAGGATCAAGTATGCTTCTTGCGCTAATTTATTAAGTAAATAACTTAGGTGACTGTTTTGAGTAGGACCCTTAATTTCCTTAGCACACCTTGGTAAAAGAGCAAATCGTTTATGCGTCTTTATAGAAGCAGAGTACATGGTACTGCAAACATTCACCTTAAGTCCTACCTGCTACTGTCAATACGTGTCAAAAAGCAAGAGGCGTCTTAAAGCTTTTAAAGCATTACTTAAGAAGCCTCTTGCTTATGTTGCAGATTAAGCTACGCACTTTTCAAGCCAGCACACTAATGATGATGCTCTTCCAGGTACCTGCCTTGTGGGCCTACGCCCTCAATGTGCACGAGCTGCGCTCCATAGTGCCCTGCCATGGATACGGCATACGCCGATCCAGTTAAAACTAGTGCAGCCACAGCCACACTCCATCGCTTACCCTTAAAAAGGAAGTGGCTCAGAAGCTGCACCACTACGCCGACAGCACCTAAGTACACGGTCCACTCAGCGTACAGATCGTGCTGATCCAGCACCAGTTGGGCATGTGCTGTCAGCCCACTTGTATGGGGATGGTTATAGTTAGCAGCCAGATAAGCAGTGCCAAACCCTATCAAGGTAGCAATGGTGGCAACCCAATTTAGCTCTTTACTCAGGAAACGGATGTTGACAAGCAGTACTGCTGCGGCCACAATAAGCAGCATAATAGGGAAATGCACAATCAGCGGGTGCGTGTTCGGAAAGTCACTGAGTGAGGCATGAACTTCGCTGGGAGTATGCTCATGCGCCTCAGTGTGCTCGGTTGCAGCTGGTGCATGTAGTGGAGCCTCTGCAGTATCTTGTGCTGATTGAGGTGACTGAGCTGTATCAGCAGTTTCTGCCTTTACAACAGTGGCTTCGCTTTTTTTCTTTTCGTGTTTTTCGCCTCCATGTGCATAGGAGATTCTGACAGTGATTACACAGAAAAGCAACATCAATAGAACTAATAAATAGGTGTTTTTCATTATAAAGTATTAGTTAAGGGTTATACAGTAATGAACTGGTACATTTCCACGACACCTAACAACTATACCTATTCTTAAAACCTGCTGCCTACATTGTGTGCAACAAACTTTTAAACACATGTAGATTATCTAATGCGCAACTAAAGTAGTTTTATAGAATTCTGGTGCAGAATTATGCATCAGTGGAGTACTACCGGTTTAATATAGATTGTCAATGGGGTGGCGGTCAGCACCACCTTGGTTTTTGTATTTGTTAAGGGTTGTGCCTGTGACTTCCTTGAACTGCCTTGACAAGTGTTGCAGGCTCTTGTATCCTAGTTTGGTTGCAATCGCACTGAGAGGGAGTTCATCGTAAGTAAGCAATTCCTTGACGCGTTCTACTTTCTGTAACACAATGTACCTGTTTAAGGCCACTCCTTCACATGCTTTGAAAGCGGTACTGATTGTAGAATAGTCTTTACCCAACTTCTCTGCCAGATATGTAGACAAATTAGTGGTAAGGGATGAGATTTCGTCGCTGTAGATTAAGTTTATGACAGCTACTTTGGTACTTTCTACAAGCTCTTCTAGCTTATCGTGTAGCAGCTCAAAACCTTTGCTTGTTATGGCTGCATTTATAGCTGTTTCGTCTATTTCATTACTTTCAGCTATAACAGCCGTACCTAACTCTACCTCCAGTACATGCAGGCGCAACTTTTCCAGTTCCTCCCGCACAACCATAATGCAGCGCGGACACACCATGTTTTTGATGCGAAGCACCCGCTGGTGCTGATTCTCTTCACTCATTTTAAAAAAATAATGTAGGCAACAAGCTGCTTTACCGGCTAAGTATCACCCTACATGATGGACAAACACAACAAATCCGTTACATACTTAAAGAGGCCACAAAAGGCGACTTTAGCAGTAGGCATAGAAGCCCGTCGCATCAAAACAGGAAAAGCGTAGTTCTTCCTGTTTTGATGCGTTCAAGAGCAGTTTGAGCATCAAATTATGAGAGAGTGCAGGAAGATTCTAATATCCGGTATTTTCGGAGGGGCATCTGGCGGTGCATGCGACACCGCCCTAATCAGGTTTCGGTAAAAAGACCGTAGTACAGCCTGATACAGGCTACCCATGATGGTAAACTGTACTTTTACAAGTGAAGGCAGCTTCACGGAAGAGGAACTCTCCAATAAAGGAGCATAAGCTAACTCTGAACAGCAACTGGCATCCTCTGGCGCAGAAGCAGGCTGTTGATCACCATGGTGCGAGTGCTCATGATGGTCATGCCCGGCAGCAGAGGTCTTACTCTCTGTTCTGTGATGATTACCGTGTCCTGAATGGTGGTGGCTCTGAGTGATAGACTGCAGGCGCTGCACCAGGTGCGGCAGGTTACAAACCAGTTGAACAAGGTACAGGTTTACGAAGACTGCCAGTAAAAGCAGCCCAGCGAAGTTAACTGTCTTGTTACGCTTGGTTCTTTTCATGAAGTTAGTACTCTTTCGAGTAGAGGCTTAGCCAGTACGCAATAGGTAAATATAGTAAAATTTGATAGTATTATATATTTAATGTAACAGCAGACACCTATCGCCCCTATTTTCAACGCCTTACAAGCATTTTCTCATGCTTCTTAAAGCTAGAGATTATGCCTATTGGGCTGTTTGATCAGTGTGGTGTAATTGTGGAAGCAGTATGTAACACTGCTTCCACATAAAGCTTAATTAATGGTTTCCTCTGTACTACCGCATTTGAGCATCTGTTCACCGAAGTAAGGGTTGCGGATCTCCTGGTTGGAGCTCAGCCAGTAAGCACCCTGGTTGTCCATGGCCATTGGGCAGTGCTGGTAGTACAACGTCTGATCAGAAGCACCGAAGGCTTTCGTCAACGCAAAAGTTGCCTCGGAGAGCAACTCCAGTTGTCCGCGCTGTGCAGCCAGGTCTGTAGCTGCTGCCATTTTAGAAGCACTTTGCTTTACCTCGTCCAGTTTTTCTTCCGCAAACGCCTTCTGCTCGCCCTGCAGTGCAGATACATCTACTTTATCGGCAGCTGCCAGTACAGCTTTGGCGTCTTCCTGGGCTTTCTGTGCGTCAGAAGCCACCAAATTGTCTTTCAGTTTCAGGTAGCTGTCTATTACTGATTTGATCTGCTCCTTTACCGGACCGGCAACCGAGGTGAAATCCGGAGCTTCTATCACCACTTTGCCCTCAGCCGGCATGGCATCGCCGTGAGCCATACCTTCGTGGTGCTCTATGCTTTCAGTTCCGGCAGTAGTCGTTTCCTGCTTGTTCTCTCCGCAGGAAGAAAGTACAAACGCTGCAAGGGTAGCAGCTAAAAGGGTTCTGTTCATCATTGGTTTCAATAGTTACAGGTTTTAAATTTAATTTTATTTCAACTGGTTTTATAGCAGGAAAGCATAAAAGGGTAAGGCTTTACACTTGCTCTGCGCTATATTACCCTTTGTTATTGCTTATACTTCTTGTAGTTTTCTTTAGAAGAAAAGTATAATACATCGCCGTTGGCGCTACCCGGCTTCAGGGCAATAAAGGCTTTCGATTTGTCTACTTCCTCACCTGTTACCGGATCAGCGGCGTAACGTACCTGGCGGTCGTTTTGGATGGTTTTAACGCACATTTCGCAGCATCCATAGTACATTTTGTCTTCAAACTCTACCGGGAACTGCTTTTTACCGCCCATGTAGGCATTGTTCACCATACACACCAGGTCCTTCGGAAGCCCCTCTTCAGTCATCAGGTCTGCCGGAGCTGCTAGTGTAGCGATAGCAGCCATATGGGTGGCATGATCGGCAGCCGGTGCTTCTGCAGTAGTTTCAGTGGTTGTGTTAGCCTCTATCTGAGGTGCCTTCTCCGAGGAGCAGGAGGCCAAGGTAAAGGTGCCTAACACAGCAATATAAATCAGGTTCTTTTTCATTATTCAGGTAAGCTAAATTGAAATCTGTTCAAGTATAATAAAGCCCAGTGCGAGCAGGATAACCAGGTACAGGAGCCACTTTAACCAGGTGTTTCTTCTTTTGGGCGGCTGTTCGTCGCCTGTTCTACAGCATTCTTTCATCGTATACTTAGTGCTGATGGCCGGCCATCGGGTCAGCCCCCTTCTTCAACACAAACTCACTATAAAGTAAATAGGCACCAGATACCACCACCTTGTCGTTTTCCTTCAGGCCCGAAAGTATAGCTACATTGTCAGCGCTTTCTTCGCCAAGCGTAACCATCTGGGCTTTAAAGGTATCTTTTCCTGATTGTACCCAAACATGCGAGCCTTTCTCGTCGCGGATTACGGCGTCAGTTGGCAGGGTAAGCGATGAACCTGTATCTGAAGGAAGTATAATGTTGGCCTGCATGCCGGGCAGGTACTGATCGTTCGGGTTTGGCAGTTCGGCACGAAGTATAGCGACCTGGCTACCGGCTCTGAATTCCGGGCTGATGAAGGTAACCTTTGCCGTTACCGGCTCCTGGCCAAAACCTTCTACCGAAATCTTGATTGGATCGCCTTCCTCTATACTGCCGACTTCCTGCGGATACAGTTCAGCTTCTACCCAGATCTTACCCAGTTTTCCTAAGCGGTACAGCACGCCGCCTTCTGCCACATACTGACCTTCGGCTGCGGCGACTTCGGTTATCACACCACCGGCAGGGGCAACAAACGTGATCCGAGGATTAACCTCGCTTGTTCTGGCAAGGTTGCGGATCTGGCCTTCTGTTAAACCGTAAAGTATAAGCTTCTTTTTGGCAGCCTCCAGAAACGAAGAAAAGCGGGGATTCTCCTGGCCTAGCTCCCGGTTTTGCGCCAGGGCCAGCAGGTACTCGCGCTGCAGCGTCAGGAGTTCTTCGGAATACAGTTCGTACAGCGGCTGGCCTTTCTTTATAGTTTGCCCGCTTTCTTTCAGGTATAGTTTTTCTATTCGCCCGGCGGCACGGCTGCTGATAACATCGGTCTGGGTTTCGTCGAGCACGAGCTTACCGGTAAGTATAGCGTTGCTGCCCACCGAGCCCGACTTAACGCGTTTGGTTTTGATGTTGCCCAGCGCGATCTGGCTCTCGCTCAGCATAAGTTCACCGTTCTCCTTACCCGACTGCGACACCGGTACCAGGTCCATAAAGCAGATAGGGCAGGTGCCGGGCTTATCCTGCACGATCTGCGGGTGCATAGGGCAGGTATAGGTTGCCTTTTCACCTTCTGCATGTGATTTTTCTTCCACGGAGCAGGCCGCTACAAGTATAGCCGTCAGCAGAAATAGTATGTTCAAATATCGTCTCATGGTCTAATTTTGAATGAGTGATTGAGTGAATGTGGGAGTATGTTTTAAATGCACACATTCGCTCATTCACAATTTTAATTATTGACTTTGATGAAGCTTTCGCTGTCTACCAGGAACTGCGCGTTAGTGGCGATTACATCTGTTTGTTTCAGTCCGGAAGAGATTTGAATCTCATTACCTGCAGCAGCACCTGTGGTAACGGCAACTGGCTCAAACACACCATTCACTTTCCGGAAGGCAACTGTTCTTGTACCGATGTCCAGTACGGCTGCTTTGGGCACCCACAGCGCTGCTTCCGTTTTATAGGTAGCTTCGGCGCTTACCAGCTGGCCTACCATCACCTGTCTGTTGTCTCGTGGCAGATAAACTCGCACCTTCGCAAAATTCTCTCCTTCATCAAAAAACGGCTGGAAGAAATCTACTTTCGCCTCCAGTTTTTCGCCGGGAAGCTGCGGGAAAGTGATCAAGACAGGAGAGCCCTTTGCCAGTGAGCTCATCTCGCCGGCAGGTACATTAAACTCCGCCCAAAGCTGCTCTGCGTTTACTACGCGCACCAGCGGTTGCCCAACTGTTACATACATGCCCTCACGTAATTGTGTGGCTTGTCCGGCTGGAGCTGCGGCGGCTGTGGCTGGTGCAACGGCTGTGGCTGCACTGCCTCCGCCCATCGCGTCCATGCCGCCGCCGGCGCTGGCTGCAGGCGCTGCGGCCATACTTGCCGTGGCTGCCGGAGCGGTTGCGTTCAGGTCGATCACGTAACCGTCGTAAGGACTGTAGAGGGCAAAAGTATAGCTTTCTTCGCCGCGGCTTATAAGGCGGTTGATTTGTTCACTGGTAGCACCCAGGTACTGCAGCTTTTGCCTGGCAGCCTGTATCAGCTGCTTGTCCTCCGGAGCTGACTGCACCAGGTATAGAAGTTCCTTCTGTGCCGTGATCAGCTCTGGGCTGTATACTTCCATCAACTTCTGGCCTTTGAGGATCGGCTGGAAGTTATACTTTACGAACAGCTTCTCAATGCGCCCGCCCACCCGCGCCGGCACCGAGTACACCCTGCGTGGATCGTAGGTGATAATGCCATCCATTTTTATGCTTGCCTCTGCCGTTTTTTGCTCCGGTTTGGTAGTGGCAATGCTGGCTATCACAGTGCTGTTGGTCGGTTTCAGCAGGAAAGCCAAGTCTTCGGTGATCTCAACGCCATCGCCGTGCGCCGCTTTAGGCACCAGGTCCATGCCACAAATAGGGCAGGTGCCCGGCTTGTTCTGCACGATCTGCGGGTGCATTGGGCAGGTATATTCCGTATCGCCCTCGGCATGCTTATGGTCTTCCCCCTTGCAGGCCGCCACTAGTACAGCCAGCGCCAGGAAAAGTATGTTCAGGTATCGTTTCATGTTTAATTTTGATTGCGTGATTGAGTGAATGTGTGCGTAAGAGTTTTGATTCGCTCATTCACAACTTATCTCTCTATCTCTTTTTCATAATTCACTGCCATCTGGAAGAGCGACTGCAGGATCTTGAGGTATTCCATCTGCGCCATGTTCAGCGATTCCCACGCGTCAATAACCAAAGGGAGTTCTTCATTATTCTGCTCGTAGGCCAGCATGGTCACATCATAGTTCTTCTTGAAAGCCGGGATGATCCTTTTCTCGTAGTTTTCCGCCTGCTGTCGCATGGTGTTCAGCTCTAGTGCCATGTTACGGGCCATACCCTGCGCCTCATTCAGAATAGCTTCGCGCTCGCGCTGCATGCTCTGTATCTCCAGGTTCATGGCTTTGGTGTTGGCCTTGTACATTTTCGACGACCATGGCGCTATCGGAATCGAGATCATGCCCATCGCTGTGAACTGTTGCGGCATCATCGCGTCGCGCGGGTACATATGGTCAAAGCGCAGTTTAAAGTCCGGCAGGCGCTCCAGCTTTTCCATTTGCACATTTAGCTGCATGGATTCAATCGTTCTGTCGAGCTGACGTACGTCGCTGCGGGCACCGGTCAGGTAGGTGGTATCAACGGCAAGTAAGGCAGGCTCAGGTACAAACACCGTGGTGTCGATCTTGTACTTCTGGTCCTTGGGCAGGTTCATCAGAATATTGAGCTGCACGTTCTGTTGCTCAATCTGCGAAGCCGTCATCACCTGCATGTTCTGCACTTCATGCAGCCTGGCTTCTGCTTTGTAGACACCCCCTAGTTTACCTTGGCTATAGGGGTAGCGTATGCGGGCCAGCTTGAGCATGTATTCCATGATACGCTCATTTTCCTGTAGCACATCCATTTGTTTTTCCAGCACCACCCAATTGTAGTACGCTGTCTTGGCCTGCGCACGCAGCTCATTATAGGTCACATCTCGGGCTGCCTGCTCAATGCCTGCTTTGGACTTCATGTACTTCTCCTTGGCACGCAGCTTTATCGGGTTTGGAATATCCTGTTCGGCCGAAACCATAAGAGAGCCTTTATCACGGTCTTCCATTACTTCAGCACCAGGATACGGAGCCATGAACACACCGCCTCCCACCATAGGAGCCATCCAACTTTTTGCCCCTTCTGCATAGGCATCCATGGCTTTGGACCTGCTTTCGTACATCTGCAACATCGGATTATTGTTGCTAATGCGCTGCAGCACACTATCCAGGTTCATGGTTGGCTGCTGTTGGGCCAGCACCGGAGTGCTGGCCAACAACATTACAAACACAAACAACCAACTTATTTTCTTAATGCTTAACATCGTATATCTCTAACTTGCCGTGTTTTCTTAATTCATATTCTTTTGTCATCTCAAACACCACCGGCGTTACCAGCAGGATGTGGATGGAAGAGGTTAATACCCCCCCGATCAGTGGGAGCACAATTGGAAGCATGATATCAGAACCTACACCCGTGGCCCAGAGCACTGGAACAAGGCCGAACAAGGATACCGACACCGTCATAATCTTCGGACGAAGACGCTTGGCGGCCCCCATGAACACATAGTCACGGATATCCTGCTTGGTGATAGTGTCTGAAGAGTTGCCTTTGATAGCCACCAGCTGTTGCATCGCCTCGTTCAGGTACACGATCATCAGCATGCTTGTCTCCATCGCCAAGCCAAACAGGGCGATAAATCCCACGGCCACGGCCACCGACAGGTTCACGCCGTAGAAGTACACGATATACACTCCTCCGATCAGGGCAAACGGAATGGTACCCAGGTTGATGAGGGCCTCCTTCATGGACTTAAAGGAGAAATAGAGAATGAGCAGGATGATCACCAGCACCAGTGGAATGATGATTTTGAGTGTGTTGTTAGCGCGCACCTGGTTCTCCCATTGGCCGCTCCACTCCAGATAGTAGCCGTCCGGTATGCCCGTTACCTCGGTATTGATTTTTTCGATGGCTTCCTGTACGGTGCTGCCCAGGTCACGGTCGCGCACGTTAAACAACACCGCCCCGCGCAGCTGTGCATTCTCAGAGTTGATCATGGGCGGCCCGTCTGTAAACCGGACAGTTGCCACAGAGGACAAAGGCACAGTACCAGCCGACGAAGTCTGGATCGGGATCCGCTCGATCCGCTCTACACTGTTACGGTACTCCTGTGCCAGCCGCACGTTAATGGAGAAACGCTCGCGCCCCTCAATGGTGTTGCCGATAGGCGTGCCACCTAAGGCGGACTCCACTATCATGTTCACATCGTCCACCGTCAGCCCATAGCGGCCTAGGGCTTCGCGGTTAATGTCAATCTCCAGGTACTTACCCCCCGTAATCGGCTCCACGTACAGGTCGTTTACACCCGGGATCCCATTTAGCGCTGTCCTCACCTTTTCAGATACTGCCGCGATGGAGTCCAGGTTCTGGCCGTATACTTTCACGCCCACATCGGTGCGGATACCGGTGGCCAGCATGTTGATCCGGTTAATAATGGGCTGGGTCCAGCCGTTCACCACGCCCGGTATCTGCAGCTTGGCATCCAGCTCCTGGATGATATCCTGCTTGGTGATACCTTCGCGCCATTCCGACTCCGGCTTTAGCATGATAATGGTCTCAATCATACTGATAGGGGAGTTATCAGTAGCGGTGCTGGCTCGTCCGGCCTTACCCAACACACTTTCCACTTCGGGCACGGACTTGATGATCTTGTCCTGTACCTGCAGGATGCGTTTGGCCTCTGCGTTGGAAATATCCGGCAGCGTGACGGGCATGAAAAGGATGGATCCCTCATCCAACGGCGGCATGAACTCTGTGCCCAGGCTAAACAACATCGGAATAGAGACAGCAAGCGCCAGGATATTAACACCTAGTGTTGTTTTACGCCACTTCAGGCACCACTTCAATATAGGGCCATACACCTTCTCCAGCCCTCGGTTAATAGGGTTCGCACTCTCCTCCTTAAACTTTCCTTTCAGGAAAAATGAGATTAGGACGGGCGTAAGCGTGATGGCCACCACGGCGTCCACAATCAATATAAAGGTTTTTGTCCAGGCCAGTGGTCCGAACAGCTTTCCTTCCTGCCCGGTGAGCAGGAACACGGGCAAAAAGGACGCAATAATGATTACCGTGCTCCAGAACACGCTGGGCCCAACCTGCCTGCTGGACTTCTCTATGATTCGAATTCTATCTTCTTTTGATAACTTCATGTTCATTCTATTTTTGAATGCAGATTATTAATCCTCCCACGGTTTACCTTTCGTCGCATCGGCCAGGTGCCGGTAGGCGTTTTCCACCATCACGATGGCGTCATCCACAATCACACCGATGGACAGGGCAATACCTGTCAGGGACATGATGTTAGAAGAAATACCAAAGGCATTAAGCAGGATAAAGCCAATGGCAACGGAGAGGGGCAACTGGATCATAATCACCAGGGCGCTGCGCCAGTGGAAGAGGAACAGGAGCACCACGAGCGAGGCCACAATCATTTCCTCGATCAGGGTATTCCGAACAGAGTCTATGCTTTCATTGATAAGCCCGCTGCGGTCGTAGACGATGTTGAACTTCATGCCTTCCGGCAGGCCTTTGGCTACTTCTTCCATCTTCACCTTCACGTTTTCGATCACCTCCTCTGCATTCTCACCGTAGCGCATCACGATGATACCACCAACAGCCTCGCCTTGCCCGTTCAGGTCAAAGATGCCCAGGCGGCTTTCACCTGTCATCTGCACCGATGCCACATCCCGCACCCGTACCGGGATGGTGTTGCTGGTAGCAATAGGAATGTTCTCTATCTCTTGGGCAGATTCAAGGTAACCGGTTGTTTTGATGATATAGCCGATGTCGGATAGTTCAAACTTGCGGCCACCTGCTTCGTTGTTATTAGCCCGCACGGCTTGTATCACCTGTGGAACGGAGAGGTTGTAATAGCTTAACTTGTTAGGGTCAAGGGTGAGCTGGTACTGCTTTTGGAAACCGCCGAAAGAAGCCACCTCACTGACCCCTGCCACGTTTTGCAGCGCGAATTTCACATACCAGTCCTGCACGGCACGCTGCTCACCCAGATCCATGCCAGGGGCCTCCAACGTATACCACAGGATATGCCCTACACCGGTGCCATCTGGCCCCAGGGTGGGCGTGGCGTCTTGAGGCAGCATATTACCCACAGAATTCAGGCGTTCCAATACCCGTGTGCGGGCCCAGTACACGTCTGTCTCATCCTCAAAGATGACATAGATAAAACTCATGCCGAACATGGAGGTTCCCCGCACATATTTTACCTCGGGCAGGCCCTGCAAATTCGTAACAAGCGGATAGGTAATCTGGTCTTCCACCAGCTGAGGGCTTCGGCCCATCCACTCAGTAAAGACAATCACCTGGTTTTCAGACAAATCGGGAATGGCATCCACTTTGTTTGTCTGTACAGAATAAAGGCCCCAGCCAAACAGCGATGCTGCAATGAGCAACACCATTATGCGGTTGCGGAGCGAAAAGGAAATTAACTTTTCGATCATGGAATTAAAATAACCTTAATAGGAAATGACTAGCAGCCGCTTGAAACGGCTGAAAAGGGGGACAGTACCAAAGAACAGGGTAGCGTTGCTACCAACGCAGTGTCACAAGGTCACAACTGCGCCTATTGTAAAGGTACTTACAAGCCTGTAAGGTTATATAAGGAAGGACTGCACCAGAACAGGTATGTCCCGGGCAATGGGAGGGGAAGTATAAAGTGCGTAAGCAGGTTTTAACTCATCCTGAAGTGCAAAAAGCTGCAGGATCACCACTTTCACAGCGGCGATGAATTTAAGATCCAGTGTTTTATTGAGCGCAAGCGCCTTTGTGTCAGAGGCTATATCCAGGCGCTCTACCACAAACTGGTGGTCTTCACAGCAGCTTTTTTCTTTGGTATCTTGAGGAATGTGGCAAGGAGGCAGCGTTTCTTTCATCTGCTCCATCGGGCAATCTTCAGCCTGCCCGTAGAAACTTAAATCACGTATCTCCCCGGCACATAGATGCATACCTACTGTAACACCTGTCGAGGAGACAAGCACCAGCAGGGCTAACGTTAGCAATATGATCCGGTGAAGAGTTTTCATAATGGTACCTTACCACAAAGGTACAACAGGGGCAACTGGGTATGTTATATAATTAGCTATTTTTTTTACATATTTATTGGACTCTCTTGACTAGGTCATGCAGCTATATAGAACCTGTTTAGGGTTTTTCTAATTTCTTTATTTTCCTGATAAAAAGTACTGTGAAAGCCAGGAAATGGAGTGCAATCCAATTGCTGGCTTTTGTTTCAAACCTGATCAGCAGTGCCTTAAAGCTATCGAGCCAGGCCTGGGCCTGCTCTACTACGTTTCTTCTCTTGTAGAGCTGCTCATCAAAGTACACGTATTCTGCTTCATGTGTCCCATTCCTGAAGTTAAATGCAATGTTGGCCTCTATCCTGAGCGAGGAGCAAAGCCTTCTAAACTCTTCTGAGTTAAAACCAGCATCTGCATTCAAAAATAAGCCTTCCACTTCCAGACCTGCTTCCTGGAGCAAATCTGCCAGCTCCCCAAAAACCCGCTTGATCTCAAACAGGTCGTGGTGATTGCCGGCCACCGGCCCCGAACAGGCCAGCAATGTACCCGTGTCGTCCGAGAGAAACAGGCTGTTGCAGGTCCTGCCTGCTTTCCGGCCCTGAAAGCCGATGCACTCCCCGCCGTTCTTGCACAGGGTCTGACTACCATCCAACTGTACCGAGCACAAGTTAAGTAACCGGCGTTTTTGCCGCAGCAAGTTCACCCACACCCGCCTGAGGCTGCCGTCTGCTGCCCATCGGTGAAAATGGTAATACACTCCCTGCCAGCCAAGACCACCTTCGCCCAGTAACTCTTTGACAGGCAACAAGCGCCACTGGCAGCCCGTTTTAAGCTTATAGAGGATGGCGCCTACTAGCTTGCTGACTGGAACATGGACCTGAGGACCGCGTTTGCCAATGCTCAGTTGTGGCACGATCCACTTATTTATGCTATCTTCACTTAAGACTTCCATTGAATTAGTGCCTGGTAAGCAAATGTTTTCGCAAACACTTTTACCATCCTAATTCTTTGGAAGTTCTAAAACTCTAAACAGCTTCATAGGCTATAAAGCACAGAGAGTAGCTTTACGCCCCACTTTAAGGGTCTAACAAACGACTTTCAGCTCCCTTTTGTTCAGCCTTAAGTTACGTATGCTCCCGTAAATAAAATAGGCACTGTGGCTGTGGGTGACAGTTAGCCAAAACCGGTCTGTTGTATTTCAACAGCTCCTACTGTCTACAGCATGCTATCAGAGGAAATCTGTAACTCTTTGCTAGAATTTTGTAATAGCAAGCGCTGGGTCAGGATGTACCTTTGTGTTATCAAGAACGACTAAATGAGTGGTAAAATGGAGAATAAAGTACTTACCCCTGATAAGGCTGTAGGTCAGCCTACTGCACAGGAGCAGAGAGTGTCTTTACCGGTTACAGGTATGAGCTGCGCCTCCTGCGCCCTCAGCGTGGAATCCATGGTAGGAGCCCAGCCTGGAGTGTCGCAGGCAGCGGTGAACTTTGCCTCCCAGACACTGCAGGTGTCTTATAACCCTGATAAAATCACCCTTGCCGAGATACAGCGAAATGTGCAGGAGATAGGTTTTGACTTGATCGTTGATGAGGAAAACGCCCAGGAGAAGCAGGAAGAAGAGCAGCATAACCGTTACCAGACGCTGAAGAAGAGGACTATCGCAGCAGCCATTCTTACCCTGCCGGTGTTTATCATCGGGATGTTTTTTATGGATATGCCTTACGGGAACTGGATCATGATGGTGCTGAGCGCCCCGGTGCTGTTTTACTTTGGCCGAAGCTTCTTTATCAATGCCTTTAAGCAAGCCAGAAACGGAAAGGCAAATATGGATACGCTGGTATCATTGAGTACAGGCATTGCCTTTGGCTTCAGTGTGTTTAACACCTTCTTTCCGGAGTTTTGGCACACACGCGGGCTGCACCCCCACGTGTACTTCGAGGCCGCGGCCGTCGTGATCGTGTTCATCATGCTGGGTAAGCTGCTGGAGGAAAGGGCCAAGTCGAATACCTCCACGGCCATTAAGAAGCTGATCGGCCTGCAGCCAAAAACCGTTTGGCTGGTAGAGGGGGAGCACGAGCGGGAGGTGCCAATTTCACAGGTGCAGAAAGGCGACCTGCTGCTGGTGCGTGCCGGCGAAAAGATACCTGTGGACGGAGAGGTGGCGCAAGGCACTTCCTATGTAGACGAGTCGATGATTTCGGGGGAACCCGTACCGGTGGCCAAGCAGAAAGGAGACAAAGTGTATGCAGGCACCATCAACCAGAAGGGCAGCTTCCGATTTGTGGCCGAGAAGGTAGGCAGTGAGACCATGTTGGCCCAAATCATCAAAATGGTGCAGGAAGCGCAGGGATCCAAGGCACCGGTACAGAAACTCGTGGACAAGATCGCGGGTATTTTCGTGCCAGTCGTGCTGCTGATCGCGCTAGTAAGCTTTACGACTTGGTTGATGCTTGGCGGTGACAATGCACTGACGCAAGGGCTGCTGGCCCTGGTCACCGTACTTGTGATTGCCTGCCCATGTGCCCTTGGCCTGGCAACCCCAACCGCTATCATGGTGGGTGTGGGCAAAGGTGCTGAGAACGGCATCTTGATTAAAGACGCCGAAAGTCTGGAGCAGGCCCATAAAGTGAATGCTGTTATTCTTGATAAGACGGGCACCATAACGGAGGGCAAACCTGTATTAACGGATATAATTTGGGCTGGTGGAGCGGAAGCCCGAAAACAAACCCTGCAAACCATACTGCTGTCATTGGAACTGCAGTCAGAGCACCCGTTGGCTGAAGCAGTGGTCCGCTACCTGAAAGACCAGGAGGTAAGGTCACTTGAGCTGGACACGTTTGATAGTGTAACCGGGCGCGGGGTGAAAGCTTCCTTGCACGGAAACCGGTATTTAGCAGGTAATCATAGATTACTAGAAGAGGAAGGCGTACATGTTGATGCGAAGCTGACACAGCTAGCCAGCTCTTTAAGAGATGAGGCAAAAACTGTTATCTTCTTTACAGAGAACAGTAGTGCTGTAGCTTTAGTAGCCATTGCAGACCAAATCAAGCAAAGTTCGGCGGCAGCCATCCGAACATTGCAAGAGCAGGATATTGAGGTGTACATGCTCACTGGCGATAATCAACAAACCGCTGCCAGTGTGGCAGCACAGGTAGGCATAAGGAATTATAAAGCTGAGGTTTTGCCTTCGGATAAAGCCGCTTTTGTAAAAGATTTGCAAACTCAAGGCAAGGTAGTAGCCATGGTGGGGGATGGCATCAACGATTCGCACGCACTGGCACAGGCTGATGTAAGTGTAGCCATGGGCAAGGGCTCTGACATAGCCATTGATGTCGCCAAAATGACCCTCATTTCCTCCGATCTGCAGCAGGTTCCTAAGGCACTGAAGCTATCGAAGCAAACGGTGCGGGCCATTAAGCAAAACCTGTTCTGGGCCTTCATCTATAACCTGATAGGTATTCCCATTGCTGCAGGTGTGCTTTACCCGCTGTATGGCTTCCTGCTGGATCCCATGATTGCAGGTGCGGCCATGGCTCTGAGCTCTGTGTCTGTAGTTACGAACAGTTTAAGGCTGAAGGCGCAGAAACTGTAACTGTGGTGAATAATTATATAATAAATAAGAAATATTGTGTAACAAGAAAGGTATTGACCTGACCTATCTTTGTAAGATCCAAACTAAGTATAACTTATAAAAGCATAAAAACATGAAAGACTTAAAGTTTAAAACCAATATAAACTGCGGCGGCTGTGTTTCTAAAGTAACCCCAGTACTTAACGCCGCCGAAGGTGTTTGCGAATGGACTGTGGATACAGCCAACAAAGACAAAGTGCTTACCGTGAAAACAGACTCTCTCTCTGCCAGTGAGGTCATCGCCACTGTAGAGAAGGCTGGCTTTAAGGCACAACCTATTTAAATCAGTAATAGCCGGAATGGTTGGCAGTATCTAATTAACTGTGTAAATGGAGGTTTGGGCGCAAGTTCGGACCTTTTTTATTAACTTCCATAACCATTCACACAGCGATGATAAGCAAAGACGACATCCTCAACTCGGAGTTTTTGAAGCAGTTCAAGGACTCCAAAGACTTCTCCTCTTTCATGGAGGAGCTCTATGTGCGCGGCACCGAAAAGATGCTGGAGGGAGAGCTGGACCATCACCTGGGCTACGGGAAGCACTCCCCCGAAGGCCGCAACAGCGGCAACTCCCGCAACGGAAAGACCAGTAAGAAGCTCAAGAGCAAGTACGGAGAGGTGGAGATAGAGGTGCCCCGCGACAGAGCCGGCACCTTTGAGCCGGTGCTGGTGCCCAAGCGGCGCGGCCTGGCCGAGGGCATCGAGGAGCTGGTCATCTCCCTTTACGCCAAGGGCATGAGCACACGTGACATCGAGGAGCAGCTGCGGGAGATCTACGGCTTCAACCTCTCCGAGTCCACCGTCTCCACCATCACCCACCGCGTGAGCGAGGACATCGCCGAGTGGCAGCAAAGGCCCCTGGAGCGGCTCTACTGCATCGTGTGGATGGACGGCATCGCCTTCAAGGTGCGCCACAGCGGCAAGGTCATCAGCAAGACCGTCTACCTGGCCGTGGGCCTCAACAGCGAGGGCAGGAAGGAGCTGCTGGGTATGTGGCTCTCGGAGAGCGAGAGCGCCGCCTTCTGGGTGGGCGTGCTCACCGACATCCGGGCCAGGGGCGTGGAGGACATCCTCATCACCTGCACCGACAACCTCTCGGGCTTCACACAGGGCATCAGGAGCGTTTTCCCGGAGGCGGCCACCCAGGTTTGCGTGGTGCACCAGATAAGAAACTCATGCCGGTATGTGGTGTGGAGGGACAAGAAGGCATTTGCCGCTGACATGAAGGCGATCTACAACGCCCCCACCAGGGAGGTTGCGGCTGTGGAGCTGGAGCGCTTTGAGCAGGCGTGGGGCTCCAAGTACCCTTATGCTGTCAAAAGCTGGCGGGCCAACTGGGAGGAGCTCACCGTCTTCTTTGACTTTCCCCTGGAGATCCGCCGCATCATCTACACCACCAACCTTATCGAGAACCTCAACGGCAAGATCCGCAAGTACACCAAGGGCAAGGGAGCTTTCCCGGATGACGGCTCGGTCAGGAAGGCCGTGTTCTTGGCCCTGAGGGAGATCACCAAGAAATGGACCCAGCCGCAGCGAAATTGGGGCCTGATTATGAACCAGTTTGTAACTTTATACCCGGAAAGATGTAGATTCTAAAACACCAGCCCGAACTCACTTACACACTTTTCTGGACACTGTCGAATGGTTCGTTATAAGTAAGGGAAGGCTCTTCGGAATGAGGAGCCTTTTCTTTTATCGCAATATCCCTTCTTATGTACTAAAGGTTACTCTTTTGCGCTTTGATACGTGCGGAGATCATTTCTAAAATAGTAATCACCTCTTCCGGGTCAGGCAGCGTACCGTACACTAAGGAACGGAATTCCTGCTGGTATGCAGTCTCCAAAGAATTCCAGGCTCCTCTCACGTCGGCGAACAGCAGGCAGGCATCCAGCGGCTGCATGGCCCAGTCGCCCTGAAACTCGCTGTTGCGGGCATCATCAGCCTGCACGGCCTGAATCATCTCAAAGAAGTCCTCGCTGTGCAGAAATGCGGTCACTGCAGGTGCTTTCAGCATGGCGTGCAGGTCATATATGTGGCGGATCTTGCTACCTAATTCATCTACTGGATTTTCGGCATGAGAGGCCCTTACTAGGGCCAGCACTTTCTCTGCGAAGGTGCGCTCCAGACTCACTACATTTACCTCAAAAGGCTCTAGCCCATACTGCTTGATCATGTCCAGCAATCCGCGCTGAGCCATAAACTGGCTGATGTAGGTCTTAATTGGCATCAGCTGGTGTGGATTAGGGCTGGCAAAGGAGTTGATCTCCATCAGGATCTTGTCAGTTGCCTGGCCATAGTCTCCCTGCACGGAGGCCCCGTAGTCGTGCAGCGTTTTGCGGAAGCGGGAGCCTTTGCTGGTCCGGTACGGATCATCTACCTCCACCATGTCCTTTGTGATCTCTTTTGAGATTTTGCGGATCAGCTGCATGACCTGGTTGTTGGTCATGCCTTCGTCGGCGTTGATGGCCAAGTCGATGTCCTCGGAAAAACGCTCGATCAGGTTGTAAGCCTTGGATAGCGATGTGCCGCCCTTGAAGATGGCTTGCTCCACGTAGGGGGAGTGGGCCAGGCGGTAAAGCACCAGCGTCACCCAGTAGTCTTTCTCCACATACACATCCCTGATCTGCAGGGCCTCTGCCGTGGCCGTAATGGCATCCCGAAACACCTCCGGGTTTTGGTGCAGGTTCATATGATATTCCAGTCTTTTCTGTTATGCAGTATGCTCTCGCTAATGCCCAGTTTGTATTTAGTCAGCGGGTTGAGTGACTGCCTTAGTCTGTCTGCCTCCTCTGTAAAGCCCAGACGCTCCAGCAGGGCTCCCAGCAGGGCACGGGTAGCGGGGTTATAGTCCAGCGCCAGCTCTATGAGCCGATCCATGTCGCGTTCGGCTAGCTCTTTGATATACTTAAGCAGAATAAGGATCGTCTTTTCGCTGTTGCGGTCCGGAATCTTCTTGTAACCGCGCAGAGCGTCCAGGACCTGAAGCTTGTCAATGTCAGACTCCTTGAAGTTGGTGGGGCTTTGAACATAACGGACTTTGGTTTTCCCTACATTCGCTACCCGGCGCTGCTTGCGTGTCATTAGCGTCACCTCCTGGGGAACCTGCGTGGTCAGACCCAGCTGGTTGTAAAGCCCCAAACCGCTCTCGTACCCTTTGACTTCGCCTTTGGAGGTGCTCAGGCTCTTGATGATCTCTCTTTCGGATGGTCTCACTTTCCCGAAAACAGTTTCCTTTGGCTTATAGTAGCGGCCTTTTGCCAGCCGGTTGACCACCCCTTGCTTGGCCAGGCGGCTGAGTGCCGCTGCCAGGGCTTCCAGCTGGCTATCATTTACCTGAAAATCAGCGTAAGTGAGCAGCTGACCGGGTTGGGCCTGTTCAATTCTTTCCCGGACTTGCTGCATGATGCTCATCACTTCCTTTCTAAGTTGTGCACTGGTTTAGCCTAATGGTTCTATAAAGGTAGTAGCTTGTTTATTAGATGTCAAGTTTTTTTGTTATTAAACTTGACAAAACGATAGTAAAAACTTTAAAAGAAGCTTCTTAAATCATCCAAGATGCATTTTAGGCTAACCACTTCCATTTGCAAAATGGCTATCTCATCATCTAATGCTTCACTTCTACTTTCATTATTCAACCTTTCAAGTCTAAAGTCAGCAATCTCCGCTTCATAAATTTGCCTTACCTTATCTTGCAGTTGCACCTTTAACTCTAGTTTCAACTCGTTAATCTGTGAAATGGCTCCTTGGCAAGCCTCTACTTTATCAGCAAAGGTCAGTATATCCTGACCATGTTCGACCAGAAGAAATAAGCTGCTCTTAGTAAAGACCTCCACTAGGTTGGTTTCGGAAAGCACTGGCCGTAGTTCCGCCCCCTCGAAAAGTGTTCCCACAGCTGACTTAGGTATAAACTTGACTTGAGCATAATGAGGCCTTATCATCTGGAAGTATTCATCTGCCCCAGGCAGAATTTGGTAACTTACTCCCGCTATTGCTATTTGCTCCAGTGTAGGAAGGCCAGCCTGTTCCTTGAGCCAATAGCTCTTCTCTATGCTTGATTGGGAAAGCCTTGCCTCTAGCCCTTTTATAGACTCTAAAAACTCCGAGCGCAATGAGTTCACCATTTCATAATGGCCATATTCATGGTTCCCATGGAAAGGGTTTGAGGGACTTTTGCCAGCTATGAAGTCATAAGCTTTATCGGCATAAGCCGCAAGATCTGACAAAATCTGTGTCCTATTTTCTATTCTTTCCTGTAATCGTATTGCCTTCCTCTCCAAGTTTTCTTTCTCTTGGTGGAGCTCAGTGAGCTGCTGAGTCAGCTCTGATACAGTACGTTTTAACTTGGTATACTCAGCCAGCTTTCTTTGCTCTTCAGCCTTTCTTTGCTCCTGTATTCTGACTTGCGCGGCCCGGCGTTTTTCGGCTTCAATTTTTTGCTCCCTTTCCAAAAGCTCCCTTCTCTTTCTTTCCTTGCCGACGGCTAGCTCCACCTCTCCCTTTTGTTTTTTTGAATCGTGAAAGTACACTTTGAAGTTAGTAGCATCAAAGGTTAGATCTGATAGGGTTACATAGGCCATTTCCCAAGCATCTTTGATTTCAAGTCCCTCCTGATAGTGTTTTTTATAATAACACTTTAGTACCAGATCATTTTCAAGTTCTGATCTCCAGCTGCAATCCGTATCAAACACGTAGGCATTGTGGTGGTTAGTAAAGATTACATCATTGTAGGTAAGCTTTCTTATATCATCATCAAGGTTAAACTGGTGGAACACCCACAGTATGTAACAGCCTTGTTCCCGGTAGAAGTGCTGCCTTCCAGTGATCACACTTAACCAGGTGGTAGAAAGCTGCAGCTCAATGGCCATGCGCTCTCCCTTGAAAAAGGCGTTAATGTCAGGCTTCCGCCACTCCCTCTCAATGAGCCTGCTCTTAACCACTTTTTCCACCTCAATGTCTGATACCTCTTTCTTAGATAGGCTATTTTTATTCAGGTAAGAGGCAATCTGTTCCTTTAAGTGGATGTGCAAGGCGCTTTCCTTCGCACCATTGTACTTGATGCGTTCCACCTCCTCTTTTGAGTAGCTGTTATTGGTTTTAATATGGCAGGCCGCACTGTCATGCAGATGTGCAAAGTGAAAACTATCCTTCTTCTTTCTGCTATCCCTAAAGTTCCCGCCTCTGATCCTGACCATCTGCTTACAATAATAGCAGACAAAAAGCGGATCCCGGTAACCAGCAATGGCCCTCTGTAGCTCAGACCGGAACTCAGTAACCTCATCCAATGGCTTTCGGAAAAAGTTATAAGCGTCTATATGCTCACCTGTTTCAAAATTCAAAACATCTTCAATGGTAAGCTTTCTTGCGCGTTCCATAGGATTATATAAGAATTAATATTGAGAAGATTTATGTAATATTACCACAATATAATGTTAATTTATCTATGCTTAGTATCTAAAGGCAAATCAATATTAAAGAAGAAAAAATTGTACTATCTTAGAAACTGTTTTAAAATGTATTAAAGCCTTTTTAGCATGATATTTATGGCCAGATAAACCATGCTCTGCGCGTTTGTTCTGTTTACTCATAGTTTTAGCTCAGGTGTATCGCGTGGAGTATCCAGGCAAAGGTTCTCTTCACCACCCACCTTCTGGGCAGCGGCTTGCACCATCACTCCGTTGAGCTAGAGAGCGAAGAGGAGGGTGCAAAGAAAGAGGCCATAATACGCATCAAAGCACTGGTGCAGCAGACCGCCGAGTTCATCAATGCCAATTTCCCCGGACTACTGGAGAACCCAGATGATGGGCAGCTTTCCCTGTAGATTATAACCCAGTCGAAAACAAACATAATAAACCATGGATCTATTAGACCCAAACGGCTACGGCTATCTGCCAGAACAGTACCACAGGAGCCACGACATGTGCGAATTTCTAGTAGGCCAACTGGAGGCCTTTCTGACGGAAGAGCCTTACAAGGGGCTTCGTCACTTCGAGGTTGACATCAATCCCGAGGCGGTTCCGATAGATGACGAGTATACCCTAGACTACCTGCTCCGTGCGGACATGAAAGATAAGCATGATGAGCTGGTGCGACTACACACCGTCTACGGCCTGCTGTCGGACTCTTGCTATTTTCTCCGAGAGGCGTTGGATGCGTCCAGGAAAAGGAGGCTTACCGTCTCTTTCGCCCTGCTGCGCAAGCCCTTCATCTACAACATGCCAGTGCTCCTTCGTCTGTACCTGGACGAGGAGTTTCTAGAGCACTTCAATAACCGCGAAGACTTTGATGCCTCCAAGCTACCCAAGCAGGATCTGCTGGACCTGATCGAGGCATCTCTCCCGATGCTGTTCTCCATGCAGGACATGAGCAGGGGTGAGATCTACGACATCCTGTTCAACAAGGAGGAGCACGGCAGCCTGATCAACTGGTCTAACAAGGCCCTACACCCGGCTACCACGCACCATTGGGCCAGCCTCACGGGAGCCAAGAACCTCAACTTTATGTTCAGCACACTGGATGACATTGATAAGCAGTGGGAATACTTCTACCGGCGGCTTCCTTTCCTGCTTACCTACCTGCTTGAGTGCACGGAGCAGATCGTCTTTGACCTCCTACAGCTGAATCCGGCTCTCTACACTGAGAGGCTGGAGGAGCGGGCCGCCTTTTTCATCAGCCAGGGAAAGGGAGGCCAGAACGCATAATTTATTTAGCTGATTTTCTTGTGACTGGGTAACATTTTTACTAATATTACGTTCATTTGGCTGTATACACACATTCAAATTACTGCTTATGTCACTAGATACTATTGTAAGGGTAATGGGAGGCGAAGATAATATCGGTCGCAACATTAAGAGTCCGCTGGACTTTATTAAAGCCTCACGCGAGGGGAAGATCTCGGTACGTATCGTCAAGGTGATTCAAGACAGAGCGCACCTGACCAACTACCGTATGGCCAGAATACTGAATGTCTCGGAGACCACGCTCCAGCGCATCAAGAAAATGCAGGACAGCAACCTAGGGGAAGCGGAATCCGATGCAGTCTACGATGTCTCTAAAGTCATTGCCAAAGGAATAGAGGTATTCGAGAACGAGGACGACTTCAACGAGTGGCTCAACACAAGAAATACGGCCCTTGGAAATGAAAGGCCTGTTGACCTGCTACACTCCTCAATAGGTAGAGAACAAATAATCAATGTGTTGAACGCCCTGGCGCACGGTATTTACTCTTAGCATGATTGTTTTTCGTTTAGCCAAAGAAGAATTCAAAACAGATCTGCTGGGAACTGGGGGGCTCTATGGGCCGGGCAGGTGGCATGAAACGGGAACCAGGCTGCTGTACACGGCCGAAAGTTTTTCCCTAGCCAAACTCGAAGTACTGGCCAACTCGTCGATGTTGCCCAAGAACATGGCCCTGGTAATCATTGAGATCCCGGACGATATCTCGTTAAAGGAGCTCACTGAGGAGGATCTTCCCGATAACTGGGCAGACTTTCCTCCCCCGGCAGCGCTCCAGAAGATAGCCCTCGACTGGATCAGGGAAGGTAAGGACCTGGTCCTAAAAGTCCCGTCCGCGCACTCGCCGTTTGAACGGAATTACCTGATCAACCCGCTGCACCCAGACCACGGACGCCTTAGAATCGTGGAGACCAGGTCACACTTCTTTGACAAGCGCCTGAAGCCGGAAGAGGAGGCCAAGCCGAAACCGAAAAAGAAGGCTTCCAAATCGGATCCGGCTGACATGGTCGTGACGCTCAAACCCGCGTCAGGGGAAGTTCGGAAAGCGCTTATTGAATTAAAAGCGCATAAGCTAAAGGGTAAACAATCATAGTGTACTAATTCCCAATTCGTTAACATTAAATAAAAATAAACCGCACCTTATAAAATTAACGGTGGCGAAAAATTTATCCATAGGTATATTTTAATTTAAAATAACCTGCGTAAATTTACGCCATCATGAACAAGCAATCTAACTCGAATGATGGACATCTGCTAAGTGAGATATATGCTCTACTGGCTAAAGATGAGTCTTCCTGTTCTATTATTGAATTAATAGAAAATAAGTCTAAGGAATATAATATTTCCCAAAGGCAAATCAGTGAAGCTATAGGTATACAAAGAAAGTCTCTGCAGAGAATACTGGAAGGAGAGGCACAGAAAATTGACGTTTTAACTTTCCTGAAGATAAGCCAGTTTCTTGGAACAGACTTAGAGGAGCTGGTTCAAATGTATGTCGCTGGGTTACCTGTTCAATATATCAAGGATGTAGAGAAAGCTCGTAAAGCGGGCTTCATATTAAGAAACTTTGACCTAGACAGTCTGAAGAAAATGGGCTTGATAGAAAGCTCCGTTGATTTTGACCATATTGAGTCTAGAATTTTGCGGCGTTTCAGCTTAAGCTCTATTTATGAGTACTCAACCGAGGTAGCAGCCCCCCTCTTTAGCAGAACCAAGAGGAACTTTTCCGATCAAATGGTAAAACTCTGGATCGGTTCTGCATACCAGCAGTTTAAGACTATCAATAACCCCAATGATTTTGAAAAGGAAACACTGTTCAAAATCATCCCTCGGATCAGAGCCTTCTCGCGCGACTACGACAATGGACTTGTACAAGTATGCAGGGCTCTGTTCAGTATAGGCATCACTGTGATCATCCAAAGCTATTTGCCGAAAATACAGGTAAGGGGAGCTACTTTCCTAGTCAATGGAAAGCCGTGCATTGTACTCTCGGATTTCAATAAACGGTATGATGAGCTATGGACTACATTGATGCACGAACTCTATCATGTTATGAAAGATCTGGATTTAATAGCTAGAATGGGCTATCACACAACAAAGAGTGAGGGACAGATGGTTGTTGATCACGTTAGCGAGGAGAAGGCCGATGGTTTCGCAAGAGAGTTTCTGTTGCCGGCAGACAAGAGAAAGTATATCAAATCATTTATAGATGTACCTGCCATGGTGGAAGGGTATGCTGAAAAATGGAATATCCACCCCTCTATTATATACGGACTGCATCTGGAGGAAAACAATGACGATTATCCTAAATACCGCAGAATGATCCTTAAAACCAATGATGCAATCAAAAGATTTCTTGTATATGATTTGGAGGATGCTCCTTTGATTGAAGTTGCTGAAAAGTTAAAAGAACAAGTTTATTTAAACTCATAATCACAATTCGAATGGACAATATGATCGATGACAATGAGTTCCAAGGCTTCAACTCTGAGGAACCGCAACACAACAGCTTAGAATTTGACGCTGATATCCTGGCCATTTTAAGCGAAGCACACTCGAGTAACACACCTCAACTGGATCTTCCTCTACCTGTCTTTAAAAGTAAAAGCAACGAAGAAGGTGACCTCAACCTGGACGATACAGTTGATCCAGAGAAGGCCCATACTCTTTACCACAAAAAGCTACAGAGAATGCTAAGGCAGTATGTGGTGGCAGATGGCGCAAAACAGTTAATAAGGGAGCAGGTGAATATATTCCTGAAGGAGGGATTCACCAAAGGCAGAGACGGAAAACAGGCGTATTACCACTCTGTTGAAAAGGCCATCTCAGTAATCGAGGACTGGAAAGTAAATACAGAAGGGGGAGACATGGTAGGTCTATTTGAGAAGTTCTACGACTTGAATATTGAGAAAGGGTACATTTCGAAAACCAAAAATAAGTACTTAAAATAAGGACACAGTGTATTGTAGCTCAACCCCCTATTTAACATAAGGTAAACTATAGGACTTTTGTGTTTGCACTTTAGACGTTAAAGACAAACGAGAACTAGGAGAAAGAATGGAATGATTTTTCTTTGCCCGCAACAAAACAAACAGCCGCCTGATCTAAGTTTAAGAGCCTTGAGGAGTAAGTGCTGGAAGGGCCATCTATATACAACAGCGTCTGGTTCTTTATGGTGTCAATTATGGGCTTGGTGAATTCTAGTGGCAAAGCAGGGCAACCTTGGCTACGGCCCAGACGTCCATTTGTATCAATGAAGCTCTCACTCACATAAGATGCCCCATGGACCACGACGAATCTTTCTGATGCGTTGGAATTAAAGTGGTCGTCTAGCCCCTCTAGTTTCAATGACAAACCATTCTTACCCTGATAGGTCCCCTGTGTAAGATAAAAGCCAAGGCTGCTTTGATTTGAGCCTTCAATGTTGGAAAACGCTGTTGCATATTCTCCTCCGCTTCCTCTTCCATGAGCCACCAATGTATTATACAACACCTCGCGTGCTTCCATGTCAATGACCCAGAGGCGACGTTTTTTGCTGGACTGATTGAAATCGATAACTGTAACCAAAGGTTTTTCTTTAGATAACAAGCCAGCAGACATCATATTGTGGTAACCCACTACCGCATCACGGAAAACGGTTAAAGGAAGACCTTTCTGAGCTAAGCCAGCTTCACTATAGAAGGTCTCCAGGTATTTGTTAAGCGCAAGTGTGGGAAGGGAAGGAGCTTCGTTAGTTATACTTTCACGAACACCCGCTTCTTGAACTGCAACAGTTTTAACTAAAGCCGATCCCTTGCTCTTGGAAGTAAAACCTAGACCTAGTGCAACAGTAACAACGAACAAGACAATGTAGAGAGCAGCTGGAATATTCTGAAATTTCATACTGTAGTTTATTCAAAAACGTAGGGAGAAGCTTAAATCGTTCCACTTCCAATTTGACAGCAGAGTCCGCTTTAATTTTGCGCAGCAGTACACACTTTGTTTGAGCTACCGCCATCAAAGTAAAACCAAGGCGGATGAAAACACGCCTATAGCTTTGTTGTTTTAAGAAAAATGCAACAGGTGGAGGGGTAATTTGCCTGACGGGATCCTGCTTCGCCTATCTAGCTGTATAGAAGTTTTTTAACTTACTCAGCTTCTCACTCTTAGTCATCCTAAACTAAAACGAACAATATGGGGTATGCCTATTTAGGACAAACTTATCTAAAGCAGATGGCAGGTAACAAAACATTTGACAGCGTGTTCGACACAAAAGAAAAGAAACTGGCTTTTTTTCAAAACCTGATTATAGTGGCTGTAGCCGACAGGCATCTTGACAAGCAGGAAAGCGATTTCCTGCTTGATATAGGAGATCAACTAGGCTTGTCAGAGGAAGAAACCCGCCCGATTACTGAAAACCTGCCCTCGCTCACTTTCGTTGTCCCGGAAGAAGGTTTGCAAAAAAGCACCGAGCTGCAGGCCCTTGTCATGATGATGGTGCAGGATGGCAGAATAGAAGAAAGAGAATACAACCTGTGCCTGGAGTACACACGCCGCATCGGCTTCGGGAAAGGAATATTGGATGACTTTATCGATCAGTGGAGGAAGCAGTAAAGTAGATGCGCCTTATACCATCACTTGTCACACTCCTACTTAAACTCTTCGTTTCTCCTGCTATATAGGAGAAGTAGTGTTTTACGGCTCTGCCGGCGAGGAAAACAGTACATAAAGTCTCTTAACAATAGCTTCCCCTACGGCTTTTAAAACACTCAATGTACTGCTTCCCAAAGAAATAGTAACATATCTATTTCCTAGAGCTGCAGCCAGATACAGAAAGCCAAACTAAAGGTATCAGAAACATGTTGGAGGCTTTTACCGGAACAGCTAAATCTGATAGCTGGTACACAACAGGGAATGAGCTGCAACTTAGGTAAAGCTTTCCTTGGAGGATGCCACCACCGCCTCCGGGGACAGCCCTTCCTCCATGTTCATCATGTCCACCACAAGCCCAGACCACGTGAAGTCATAGGCCCCGTATCCCTGGCCCGTGAAAGGGTTGTAGTACTCCCGAAACCCGCCTTTTCGGATCAGCTCCTTAGTGCTGCGGACAAGGTTTGAGGCAGCCTCCCTGAATCCTTTCTCCATCAGGAAATGGTGCAGAAACCAGTTGTAGATCACCCAGGTCGGCCCGCGCCAGATGTAAATAGATTCGCCTGGATGGAAGGCAGGGTGGTTCATGGCAACAGACGGAATCGGAAACGGGGCGGCAAATTCATCCTTATTGAAGAAATGACGCTCGATCACCCGCCTTCCAATTTCCTCAGGCATTCCCTTGATGGTAGCAGGAAAGAAGACAGTAGGGGTCAGGACCTTCAGTTTCTTGTTCGTTTTCCCCTGTACATCATAGAATGCTTCATCCTCCTGCTCATACATGATGCTCAGAATGCTTTGTGTGACTTTTGAAGCCAGCACCTTGTAACGAGAAGCACCAGGATCTCCCACTAGTCGACAGATCACTGCCATGGCCTCCAGGTTCTGCACGTAGATGGTATTGAACCCGGCATCCTTCACCAGAAAGTCACTAGCCTGGTAGATTTTCTCTAAATCGTAGCTGTGCAGGTAGTTTTTAAAGTCAACGTACACCACCTTCATGAAATGACTGGCAGTCGCCCTTCCCGGAGAGAAGCCGAGCACCTGGTCATAGGAAGGTTTCCAATCCATCCCCGCCTCGAAATAGCTGATAATGGAAAGCAGCCCATCGCCGTCAAAGTCCCTGTTGTTGGCCAGCCAATCATAGTATCGCTTTAACTTGGGGAGCATCTGCTGCAGGAAGCTCAGGTCCCTGTCATAAGTGTAGATCCGGAGCACAGCCTGGGCAGCTATCGGCGGCTGCAGGAGGGCGCTCATGTGCGGGCGGAAGAAGTCGCGGGTGCTGGGCCTGCTCTGGAAGATGTCTGTGACCCTGGTTGGGGTAAACCGGCTCCAGAACAGCATGTGCCCCACAAAGCCGTCTTCCCGCTGCATGGCAAACAGGCTCTGCATGCACCTCTTTGCCATCTGATGATCTCCCAGCGCCGTCATGGTGTAGACATGGAAGCAGGTATCCCAGAAGTACTGGAAAGGATACCTGGACCTGCCGGGCTTCATGTAGTGGTAGACTATGTCATACTCCTTCGAGTAGCCGCTTATCGTGTTTTTCTCCAGCAGCGCCTTTGCCTGCTGCAGGATCTGCTCGTCAGTCATAGGAGGTCTGCTGTTACTATTTAACGTATTTGTCCCACAAGCCATATTTCTCGGTTATGATACCCCGCGGTAGGGATAGCGCGGCCACGGCAAGTCCTGACACAGCTCTGATGATGTTCAGGGCCAGCGTGCCGTCCTCCACAAACCAAGGCCACACAGCCACCGCCAAGCCCAACGGCACGTTCAGGTAACGCCCCGCCCTGACAACTTCTCCCATGCAGGTAACGGCCACGACCACGATAAGCGCCCCTCCCATATGGCTAATGTCGGCAGCCCTTGTTTCTATGTTCACATCGAAGACCGCTGGAGCAAACATCAGCCACAGGCCTATAGCCGTTGATAGCACCAAAGCCCAAGGAAAGCTCATTCCCCAGACGGAGGCTATAAAAACTTTCCCCGGTTTCTGCGGGAACTCCACCAGCTCCGGCGAGCGCTCATCCTTGTTCTGCTCAAAAGGCTTTCCCCCCTTCCAGAACACATTCCATAGGTTGTCTCCCCTGCGCTTTGCCTGCACCATGTGCTGGCCCATGGCCGTCACCTCATCCAGCTGTAGCGGAATCATGGGCAACATCACGGCAGCAGTTGCCAGGCATAGGGTACACCAGGCGCCCACTGCCAGTGGCTGAGAGATGACCAGGAAAATGCTCACGAATCCCAGGGGGATTACCAGGATACTGAAAAAGAGCACCATCCAAGGCATGGTGCGCCAGCGGGAAGGACTGCCCATAAAGCCCATCAGGAACTCGAGCGTGTAAGCCAGAGAACCCAGCGCGGCATCAGATACCGGCCAGGCATGCGACATATCGGAGTTGAGTACCTCCCGAGTGCTGTTCCCGAAGAAAGGGTCCCAGGCGTGATCGATGTAACCCAGCTGAAATGCTCCCATGTAGCGGGAAGCCATCCAACCCACAAAGGCCAGCACGATCATGATCCAGCGCTGCGGCCAGCTGGAGGGGTTGTAGCTCCATCCTGGGGGTGTCTCTGAGCCCATCTTCATGTACATGATCATGTTGGGCATTCCTGGGATAAGAACGGTGAGAGCAATAACCAAAGCTCCTATCAGCGTGTCGTTCAGGTAAGCTACTTCCGAGGGCGACCAGAAGACCAGTGGCGCCATGCTCAGCCAAATGCCGACAAAGCAGCAGATCCAGAGACTGTAAGGGCGGTTAGGCGTCAGAGAGCGCCATCCGAAGAAGACAAGCAGTGCACCACTGATTAAGTCGCTCCACTTCATAAAGGCAATCCGCTGCTCCAGGCTCAGCCATACTTCCCTCCCCCCGCTGGGTTCAGCCACCGCCCTCCCATAGTCGAAGGTGAATGGCGCGAGCACCATCCAGATACCTAAAATCACGAGTGCCCAGTAAACCCAGAGGGTCTGCATGTGGTGCGTATGCAACATTTTCTCTCGCATCTCATCAGACATCATCATGCTGTGGTCTCTACCCTTTTCGTGCTGCTGTTCGCCATCATCCTCCATTCCTTCGTGGTGCTGCATTTGCATTTGAGCCATGGGGCGTGTGACACCCCTTTTTCCCATGCCGCCCCCTTTCATTTCATGGTCGCTGTGACCGTTTTGCTTTTCTTCCATAGTTTAATGTTTGTATGCGAGGTGAGAGGTGATTATTAGTCCTTCCTGGCCTCCTGCTCCTTTGCCAAAGCAGCTGACAGCTCCAGGTCGTTTTCCTTGTACCAGCCGGTAGGATCTTCTTTGAGCTTGGCAATGATGGTGGGCAGAGTGTCGAGCAGCCGGTGTCGGGGCTCCCAGCCAAGCAGGGTGCGCGCCCTGGAAATATCCAACTCGTAGTGGTCGTCGGCACGGTCTATCATCCAGGGTTTGATAAAGGCATCCCCGAAAAGGTTCATGCCGTAGGCACCGGCTTTGGCCAGCGGTGCCGGCACTTCATAGGTCTTCCAATCCTGGCCATGCAACAGGCGCCCTATTGTTTCCTGCAGATCCTGATAGCTTGGCGTCTCCGGCTCACCGATGTTGATCGCTACTTCATCCGGAAGCGTCTTTCTTCGCTCCACTGTTTTCTCCAGGGCATCCACCAGGTCCTCCAGGTGCAGAAAGACGTTGCCGTGGGAGGTATCGCCGGAGTAGAAATGACTTGTAAACTGTTTCTCGTATATGCGCTGTATCTGATGGGTGATGGGAATAGAGTGTCCTTCATCGTCATATACACCGGCAATGCGCAACAGCACCGCCTTCATGCGGCCCCTTTTCTCGCGAATCACCTTTTCAGTATCTACCTTTGATTCCGGATAGTCCCACTTCGGCTCTAAGGGGCAGTCCTCGCTGATCTTCTGCCCGGGCGAGGTAGGTTTATAGATCAGGTTAGTGCTGGAGAACACGAATTGCTCCACATCAAAATCCTGCAGTACGCGCAAAAGATTCTCTGTGCCTTTTACCGTTATCTTCTCGTACAGTGGGCTGGGTTTACCCGAGAAATCATAATAGGCAGCCAGGTGAATGACGGAGGTTATCTTGTCCCCATAACCGTAACGGATGCGCTCCATGGCTGCCCGGATACTGGCTTCTGAGGTAATATCATAGCAAACGCACTCAGCCTCCTTGGGGGGAAAGGGGTAGCCGGTATTGTCCAAGCCTACGATGCGATACTTCTCAGAAAGCCGTTTGATGATACTAGTTCCTATAAGCCCGCTGCTTCCCGTCACGATGATGACTTCTTTACCTGAATTTCGTGCCCCTGAATTATCTTTTTGACTCATGCTTTGCTTTCTTTATAGGACATTAATGACATGTATGACTAAACAACTATACTTGTAAGAAAACTTTATTGTTATATCCAGGTATGGCAATAACCATAGGTAACCTCCCTAAAGCCCGATGCGGCTTTCTGTTTGCTCTTCCAACTATTTTTAAAGGCAGTTGGGGAGTTTCCCGCTCCCTTCGTTTTATTATTCCTCCTGGCTTTCCTCTCCTGTTCTCACTTTAAAGACCCGCTCCACCTGTGAGATAGAGATGATGCCGTCCCCTTTCTCCCCTGTACCACCGAATTCATAGATGAGCTTTACAATGGTTTCCACATCTTCTTTTTTACATAAGAGTTCCAGCTTGGCCATTTTGCTATGTGTGATCGGAAACTTAAGCGAAGGGCTGGCGCCGGGTTTGGTAAAGCGTCCCGTGCCCTCTACCTCCGTTACTGTCATGCTCTTGAAGCCATTATGGCGCAAGGCTTTTATGACTTCACTTACCTTTGTACTTCTAACAAAAGCTTTTACTTCTCTCATAGCACACTTATTTGTTGCCTCCCTTTTTCCGGTTCATTAGCAGCATAGGCAGCACACAGGCCAGTACCAGTATGAGTAAGAGCCAGGTGCCCCAGTTCCCGTATCCCTCTATGCCCAGCAGTGGTAGGCCAAAGACCAATGCCACGGCCACCAGGCACCCTATCAGCATCCACTTCATCATATTTCCCATGTTTATCTGTCTTAATTAGTTGTGGGATGTTTGTCTTTCAGGTGCGTCTTCATGTGACTGTCTCCCTTTGCTTTGCTGCTGCCAGAGGGCTTCCCCTTCATCTGTTGCATCATGCCCTTCATCTTATCGCTGTCCATCATCATCATGCACATCTTTTTGCAGGCAGCGTCGTCTTTTTCAGCTCTATCCATCATGGAGCCCATCATCATGTCCATCATATGGGGATTCTTCATCATCATGGAGCTCATCATCTTGCAGGTGGCTGTGTCACTTTCCGCCCCCTGCATCATGTACTTCATCATCATACCTGCGTCATCGCCCTCGGCCATCATCCGCTTCATGAGTTCTGCCCGCATTTCCCGGTCATTTAAAATGGTAGAGAAGATCTGCTCTTTCTTCTCCTTATCCTGAAGCATGGCGGAGGCATCTGCCGTTCTCTGTGCCGCACAACCGGTGGCAGCAAAGGCCATCACGAATAAAAGAGCTGTGGTTTGGATAAATCGTTTCATAGTTGTTAGAGTATGGTTAATGTATAAGGTATTGCTCCGGGGAATATTCTTTCCCTTTTGTACTATTTTTAATCCCATCTTATCAGGGCACATGGTTTTAGAAGTCACTTAGGATTCAAAGCCTGAGAGGGGCGATTGAGTACCTCCCATCTCTGCCCCTCTCTTTTAGCTTTTAGCAGCAACCGCCGGAACGTTCCGACTTGTCCGATTCTTCGCCTTCGCTCTTGCCGAACCTGAAGCCAGCGTTCTCCACTGCCTGCTGCATCTGCTCAGGCGACACCGCACCTGGGTCATAGGCCACTCTTGCCGATGCGTCGGCAAGGCTTACCTCTACCGACTTTACGCCCTCCAGCTTCGTCAGCGACCGCTGCACCCCGTTGGCGCATCCACCGCAGGTCATGCCCTGCACAGGGAAAGTTTCTTCTACCACATTGCCCGATTGGCTCCGGTTATAATTTTGCTTTTCATTTTCCATGGTTGCTATATTAAGGTTTAACATAATTAGTTTTCTATTCAGCAGCTTTGACTATCGGCTGCTTAAATTCCTTCACCGCCTCCCCTAGGTCATAAACGGGGGCATCGACAACCTTCTCCAAAATACTCGCCCCGATGGCTGATCGGTAGCCGCTCGCGCAGTGGACCACCACGGGTTTATCTTTCCTGATCTCACTCGCCCTGCCAGGCAGCTCTGGCAGAGGGATGTGGACAGCATCCTTGAAAATCTCATCTTTCTTTACCTCTGATTCGTTACGCAGGTCCACGATGGTAAAGTCTTGCGGGTGTTCCCGAAACGCACCAAGGTCTATCTTTGAGCTGGGCTGCTGTCCACAGGTCGGCACCTGCAAGGCTCCTTTGATGTTTTGCTCATAACCTATTTTTGCTGCCTTCCGGATCAGGACTTCCAGGGCTTCCTCGTTTTCCGCCAACAAATAGAACTCTTCTTCCGGTCCTATAAGGGAGCCCAGCCACGTCTCGAACTCCTTCCCGTCCATGATGTTGATAGCGCCAGGAAGGTGTCCTGCCTTGAACTGCCACTCTGGGCGTGTGTCTACCAACAGGACATCCTGCTGAAGTGAGGCATACTTGTTTAGCCGGGGCACTGCCTCCACGCATTTTTTAAAAGCGCCGGCTCCTCTTCTGTTCCAAGCAACATCATGGCTAAAGTACTTTGGTATGTAAGGCTGTTCTTTTAGCAGTACCTGGACAAAGGCATCTTCTGACATGGGCTGAAGCGCGTAATTGTGCGCGGCTTCCTGCCCTATGGTGCTTGAGAGTTCGCTGCTGATGCTCTTCCCACAGAGGGAGCCAGCGCCATGCGCCGGATACACCTTTACGTCCTTATCCAGCTGCATGAGCACCTGACGGGTAGAGTGGTAGAGCTGCCTTGCCATGTCCTCCCGTCTTGTGCGGGAATCATTGGAATCTTCCCGCAGGTCTGGCCTGCCTACGTCTCCCACAAATAAGGTATCCCCTGAGAACACGGCCTGCTCTCTCCCCTGTTCATCTAGCACCAGAATGCTGATGCTGTCCGGGGAATGGCCGGGCGTGTTAAGTGCTTTGAGTGCTATTTCCCCCACCGTAATCTCATCGCCCTGGTCAAAGGCAGTGTGGGGGTAAGTGGCTTCTGCCAGTTGGCTGACATAGACAGGAGCGTTTGCTATATCACGAATCTCGAGGTGGCCGCTCACAAAGTCCGCGTGCAGGTGCGTTTCCACAACTGCCACGACTTTTGCGCCGTGCCGTTCAGCAAAGCTCAAGTATGGCTGCGGGTCCCGGGCCGGATCCACAAAAGCAACCTGCTTCTCACTTAGCACTGCATAGGAGGCATGGGCCAGGCCCTCGTCATAAAACCGTTCTATATACATCTCTTTTAATTTCGCTTGTTCAATATCTATTTAAAGGTCTTCGCTTTCAGCCGCAGGCTGTTTGTAACCACCGAAACGGAACTGAACGCCATAGCCGCCGCTGCAAACATCGGGTTCAGCAGAAAGCCCGTGAAAGGGTACAGTACTCCTGCCGCAATCGGAATCCCCGTCACATTATAGATAAAGGCCCAGAACAGGTTTTGCCGTATCGTCTTTACAGTTTCCCTGGAGAGCTTGATCGCAGTTACAATATCCTCCAAATCCCCTTTAATAAGTGTTATCTCAGCGCTCTCGATGGCGATGTCCGTTCCCGTTCCCATGGCAATGCCTACGTCTGCCTGTGCCAGGGCGGGTGAGTCGTTGATGCCGTCTCCCACCATGGCTACTTTCAGCCCTTTAGCCTGAAGTTCTTTGATATAGGCGGCTTTATCGGCAGGCAACACCTCTGCTTTGATTTGATCTACTCCAGCCTGCTGGCCAATGGCCTCTGCTGTCTGGCGGTTATCCCCTGTCAACATATGCACCTCCAGTCCCATCTGTTGCAGGGCGGCAATGGCTGCCTTCGAGGTTTCTTTGATCGTATCTGCAATGGCGATAACGGCTATAGCCTTCTCCTCCTCCGCTACATAAATAATGGTCTTCGCCTCCCTGCTTAACTCCTCCACTCTCTCCAGCAGGAAAGGTGAAGTCCTTACACTGTTTTCATCCAGCAGTCTTCTGTTACCGATCAGGTACCGCTTGCCGTTGTAGCTGGCCTTTACCCCTTTCCCTGTCACGCTATCAAAGCTGTCCAGTATAACCGCCTGAAGGCCCTCCGGCTTCAGGCGGTTTACCACAGCCTGCGCCAGCGGGTGTTCTGACTGAGATTCTATCGCATACACAACATGGGAGACCTCGTTTCTTGCAGCAGGGGAAAGATCCCAAAGAACATCCGTCACCACTGGCTTGCCCTGCGTAATCGTTCCTGTCTTGTCCAGAATAATCGCTTTGAGTTTATGCGCCAGCTCCAGGCTCTCTGCATCCTTTATCAGGATACCATGCTCTGCTCCTTTGCCAATACCGACCATGATAGCGGTGGGTGTTGCCAATCCCAGTGCGCAGGGGCAGGCGATGATGAGCACGGTTACCGCGGCTATCATGGCGTAGGTCACTTCGGGTTCAGGCCCCCACACACTCCAGGCGGCAAAACTCAAAATGGCAATGACAATCACTATAGGTACAAAGACAGCAGATATACGGTCAACCAGTTTTTGGATAGGGGCTTTGCTACCCTGGGCCTCCTGCACCAGCCTGATGATCTGGGCCAGCATGGTTTCACTGCCTACCCGTTCGGCCACCATCTTAAAGCTTCCTGTCCTATTGATAGTGCCTCCAATGACGGTGTCGCCGGCTTCTTTCTCCACAGGAAGTGATTCACCTGTGATCATGCTCTCGTCCAGAACAGACTTACCTTCGGTGATCTTCCCGTCTACTGGCACCTTCTCTCCCGGCCTGATCAGGATAAGGTCTCCCTTTTCTACCTCTCCAATCGGGACCTCCAGTTCTATACCCCCACGGATAACCCTTGCAGTCTTCACACCAAGGTTTATCAATTTCTTAATGGCGGCGGATGTGCGGGACTTGGCCCTTTCTTCAAAGTACCTGCCCAGCAGGATCAGGGCTACGATGATGGCTGCCACCTCATAATACACATGCGGCTCCAGGCCCCTGCTTCTCAGGTAACCGGGGAAAAAAGTGTTAAAAACACTGAAGAGGAAGGCCGCTCCCGTACCCAACGCGATGAGTGTGTCCATGTTGGCGGAAAAGTTCTTGGCTCTCTTGTAGGCTATAATGAAAAAATCTCTGCCGCTCCAGACTACCACCGGTGTCGTGAGTACCAACATGATCCAGTCCGCATAGGGGATTGCTGGAAAGACCATGGCGATCAGGAGCACAGGAATGGAAAGCACTGAGGCCACGATCAATTTAACCTTGGCGTCACGAAGCTTCTCTTCTTCCCGCTCCTCACGGTTCTCTTCACCCGCCTTTTGGTTTATGATCAGGCTGTAGCCTATTTCCTCAACAGCCGCCTGTAGCTTTTCGGGAGTGGCCACATCCGGCTCATGCTCCACCAAAACGCTGGAATCAGCGAAGTTTACGCTGGCCGACTTCACGCCCTCCACGTGGGAGAGTATGCTCTCGACGCTGTTGGCGCAGGAGGCACAGGTCATGCCCTCAATTTCATACCTGTCTTTTGCTATTAGTTTTTCTGCTACTGCTGGCATTGTTTTAAGTTCTTATAGTTGAATCCTGCTTTCTTAACTGCCTCTATTATCCCTTTGTTGCTTCGTGTGCACGTTCAGTCAACGGAAGTAACTTTATTGAACGCAGCCGCTACACTCAAATTTTATAGTGTAAAACGGACATCCCGAGCACATAGTCTCAATCCCGTGCATGGACCTCAATTGAGGGTGCCTTTTGTCTCACCGCAGGTCAGCATTTGCGATCCCATGTAAGGGTTCCGGTTTATCTTTGACTCGCTCAACCAGTAGGCCCCCTTGTTGCCGTTTGCCATGGGGCAGTATTGGACGAACAGCGTTTGCCGGCCTGCTCCGAAAACATCTACGGCCTTTATCATCGCCTCGGAGATAAAGGCGAAATTCTCCCTTTTTCCCTCCACCGTGTCGGCCTCCTTACAAAGCTCCACATGGTCCATCAAAAAGAACTTCTTCTCTTTCCAGTAATCATGGGCACTGCCCTTTAGCATCCCATCGTTTACTTCAAGCAGCGCCGACATCATACTTGTGCTTGCGTTCTCCACCTGTTTTTCATCTGCTGCCACCAGGCTTTCATTTAGAACGAGGTAAGCATCTAGAACCTTATTGAGCTGCTGCTTGAACGCTGCCGGGGTTTCCTGGCTAAAGTGTAAAGAATCTTCCGCTACAAATGCGCTGATCGGAATCTCGCTTTTCCTGATAGAGTCATCAATTATTGTATAGTCCATGTCCATCTTTTCATGCACTTCCATCGGGTCATCTGCATTCTCTGCCACCTTCTCATTTTTACTACCACACCCAAAAAAAACGAAGAGTGCCAGGGCAGTCATCGCGAAATATGTTGACTTAGCCATTACCTTTTTCATTTTACTTTATTTTTTATGAAGTAGCTCCTACCATCTTGATTTATACCGAGTTATTACCTTTTAATTTAAACTCTCCGGCTTGTGACAAGGTTATACACAATAAGGAAAAAGGCTCGCGTCACTTTACCCGAAAAAATAAAGGCCTGCCTGTGTAGGCAGGCCTTTATTTTCTGATTCAGGAAGAAGGAAAAGAACTAAGCTTCCACCCCTGCAAAGCTCCTGCAGGCTTCCTCGCATGCACGGCAGATTTTGGCGCATGGCTTGCACTCGTGCTCTTTATCTACATTATTTTCACATGCTTCTGCACAGCTTCTACAGATCTCCGCGCACTCTCTGGCAAGGTGTCTAGCGTGCTCGGAGTCCGAGCCCACAAATCTGGCCGTGGCGTAACATATATTGGCGCAGTCCCGGCACAGCCTGATAACACGTGTCAGCTCATCTGTTCTGTCATTGTCTAGGCTGGCATTAAAAGTTACATCGCACTCTGCACCACACTCGGCAAGAATTCGGAGTAAGTCTTTGTGGTTGCTGTTGTTCTCTAATTCGTGATTCATAGTTCAAAAGTTTATAGGTTAAAAATTAGTTAAAGTATAAATGAAAAGCCTGCCTGAGCAGGCAGGCTTTGGGTAACACATGTTATTTCTTTAAGTCCCGCTCAAGCACCTCTCTGCGCTCTTCGTAGGCTTCTGTGCTCATCTCAAAGGAGGCGTACTTCTTACGCAGCACATCCAGCGGGCTTTCTTTTCCACCGTCTTTAGAGGGAGAGAACAGCTCGTAGAGCAGGATAAAAATCACGCCTGCAAACAGCAGGGTACAGAAAAAACTAAATCCAAAAAATTCCATAATTATAATATTTTAAGTTAAAAACTATTGTTGACATTGTTTAGCCTGGCTGATGCAATTCAAATAGGGGCGGGCAGAGAGGGTAGCCAGACAAACAACTGAAACCAGCGCCCCCTCTGTTTTATTTCCTTTCAAATGCCATTCTAGCTGAAGGCATCTGCCTGCCCCGGCAGTAGCCTGCCACACCTCATTAGAGCTTCTTAATATCCTGCTCTGTTGCTTTCTTGTGTTCTTCTCCCATCATGCCGCTCATGTTGCACATGGAAGAGCCTTTCTTCATGGAGGCCATCATATTGGCGCACATCTCTTTCATCTCTTTGCCTTCCATCATAGCCATGCATTTTTCCATGTCTTTACCCATCATGGCCATACAGTCTTTCATCTGGGCCTCATCCTGCATCATGGCCATGCAGCCCGACTTCTTGCTTTTATCGTCCTGCACCGGTTTGTTCCCTTGCGAGAACACGTTGAACGAGAACACCATCAGCAGGGCCACGGAAAGTACGGCAAGCAACATTTTCATTTTAGTCTTCATAATCTGTTTTTTTAAGGTTGGTTATCTGGACGCCTACCTTGGCATCCTTAGTATAGTAAACCCAAAAAAAGAGCTTCTCGTTGTACAGGATTCCGGATGAAATGTACAAGATTTCGCCTCATGCTTTCCCCAACGAGCTTCTCTCCCTGTCTTCGGACTCCTTGTACTGGTTCACCGTCAGTCCGGTCACGGACTTGAACTGGTTGGACAGGTGGTGCACGCTGCTGTAGCCGAGCTTGCGGGCTATCTCGCTCAGGTTCAGCTCCCCGTACTCCAGCAGCTCCTTCACCTTCTCTATTTTTTGCAGGATGATGTACTTTTCAATTGTTACATTTTCCCGCCTGGAGAAGGTCTTGCTTAAGGCACTGTAGGACTGGCCGACACGTTCTGCGATGTAGTCCGAATTGCGGAGATTAGTCACAACATTTCCCTGCACGAGGTCCAGCACGGCCAGCTTCACCTGCTCCACAAGCTGCTCGTCCTTATCCTGGATCAGCTCAAAGTCATGTTTTGCCAGCACCTGCTTCACGGCGGCCATGTCCACCTGATCAGGATCAAAAAGGGTGATTTCCCCCAGCCTGTCTATCTCATACTGCACACCCAGCGCATCCAGCTCACTGCTGATCACCGTGATGCAGCGGGGACACACCATGTTTTTTATTTGAAAAGTAGTTCCTTTCATCGACTAGTGATGTTTAGTTATTGCATGCCTGAAGTTGTCTTTCTACTTCCTTTGGGGTAACAAAGGACTTTCCCTTGTACCAGCTTTTGTTGATGTAATTGATGATATTGGCAATGTCCACCTCAGACAGCTTTTTATTGCCTGGCATGGGGTGGTGATACATGACTCCGTTGACTACGACCTTGCCCTCCAACCCGTGTCTGATGATGCAGGCCAGCTTGTCAGGATATTCCTGTATGAAATCGGAACCAGCCAATGGGGGGACTAAACGCTTCAGCCCTTCTCCATTCACTCCATGGCAGCTCATGCAGTTAGCCTGGTAAAGACTCTCAGATTCGCTTTCCCGCTGACATCCCGCCGTTAAGCCGATCAGCAGAAGAGAGGCGAGGCTAAAGAGAAGTATTCTTTTCATGTGGTGTACAGTTATCTGATGAACTACCCTTCGTCACTTGTCTTTTTTTCCTCTTCCAGCAGCAGGTCTATGTCCTGCATCAGTTGGTCCACTTCCTCTGGTTTTGTGCCGTCGTAATGGCCCCTCACCCTTCGCTGGGAGTCTATCAACAGAAAAGCGCCGCTATGCACCAAACCGCCGGGCTCATTCTCGTCCTCCAGGGCACTGGTCATGTAGCTGTTCTGGGCAATGTCAAAGATGGCCTCTCTGTCGCCGGTGATAAAGTGCCATTTGTCTGAATCCACTCCAAGACGATCGGCATAGTCCTTCAATACGGCAACGGTGTCGTGGGCCGGGTCGATGGAATGAGAGAGGAACTTGACATGTTCGTTGCCTTTGTATTTGTCGTACACGCGCAGCATCTGGCTTTTCATTTTAGGGCAGATCGTAGGGCAGGAGGTGAAAAAGAAGTCGGCCACGTAAATGTCGCCTTTGAAAGTCTCCGGTGTTACCAGGGAGCTGTCCTGATCCACAAAGGCAAAGTCGGGGATTGTATGGTAAAGGGTATCCCCCGCCTGCACTTCTCTCGGCCCCAGTATAGGCAGCCGCCTGTCATTCTCCTGGCATGAGTGAAGCGCAAACAATGTCAGAAGTAAACCCAGGAAGAGACTGTAGTTGATAGTTGTTCGTTTGACAGACATCATATGAAAGTGTTATTTAGATGATAGCAGTGACTTGGCAGCTGTTTCGCTGCTCTCCATTTGTTCTTTTACCGTGAGTATTTCCTTTTTCTTAAGCGCCAGGTACTCCAGTGCCTTAGCTTGTCCCTCCGCTAGGTCGGGATCCTCATAGGTGCGCATCCACTGCATCATGGCCTCATCGGCCTGCTCCAGATCTTTTATCGCAAGCTGCAAAGCGGCTGCCTGCCTTTTGTCAGTTTCTCTTGTCGTATCCAGCTGTGCGGCTTTTTTATTCAACTGCTTTTTTAGGTGCATCAATGTCCCGATCCGGGGCATGATCTTATCATGTATGCCCATCACCTCCTGCTTTAGGGCCTCCACCTTATTGGGTGCCTTTCCGCTCTCCACTTCCGAAGCCTGCTGCTTACAGGAAAACAGGGTAAGTGTCAGCAGGAGCGTTACCAGAGTAAGGTTTAAGTAGTTCAATGCTTTTCTTTCCATTGTTGCTTTGTAGTAGACTTAATGAAAATGGCAGAAGCGTTGCCGCCCCTGCCATTTAAAATTTAATTTCTTTCATATTTGCAGCATCCCGGCAGGCTGCTGTAAGCCTCATCCGTAGCCTTTACCTGCTCGGTATCATGGCCAACGCCGGCAACCTGCTTCTGTATGTCGGCCTCTGTTACCGTGGCCGGGTCATACTTTACAGCCAGAACTTTTGACTCCACGTCCCAGCTGGCTGACTGCACGCCTTCCAGCCCAAGGGCAGCGTTCTCAATGCGCTTTTTGCACATGCCGCACTTGCCGCTTGCTTCAAACGTAGTGCTCTTCACGGCCTGCGTTACTTCTTGGCTTTTACTCTTATCATCCTGTGCCTGTACAGAAACAGTGGCAAAGGATCCGATCATAAGGGCGATGGTTAATATGTTCTTTCTCATTGTGTTTGATTATTGTTTGCTAAAAAAATTAATGACTGTTAAATGGTTTCTTCAACGGACCCGCAGCCCGGCATCTTCTGGCCCATGAAAGGGTTCCTCACCTTCTCCTCGAAGCTCAGCCAGTTGGCACCCTCGCCGTTCAAGGCCATCGGGCAGTGCTGCCAGTAAAGCTTGTTTTCGGTCATGTCCTTGCCCTTCATTACCTCATACAGTTCCCGTGATAGCTGGGAGAAGGCCTGCCGCTGTGCTTCAATTCCCTGGGCCTGGGCTATTTGGGAGGCACTTTTCTTCAGTTGGTTGCGTTGCTCTTCGTTCAACTCGCTGCCATCAAAGCTTTTCTGCAGGCTGGAGGCAGCCTGCTTCACCTGTGCCTCATCGTCGTTGACCAGGGCGTTCTTTACATCCATGTAAGCCACTACGAAGGCCGGCTCCCCCTCCATGCTGGCGGCGACCGCACCGCCCTCCTGCGCCATGTCCATGCCTTCCATTTCACCCATTCCTTCTTCCATTTCCATACCTTCGGCCATTTCCATACCTTCGGCCATTTCCATGTTTCCGGTCTCTTCAGCAACGCTCTGCTCCTGCGAACCGTCACTACATGCTGTCATGACAGCGGACAACATGATCGCTACGACTATGGAAGTCCATTTCAAATTGTTCTTTCTCATCTTCTCAAAATTTAGTTTATAATCAGTTTATGGTTTGATTACATCCTTCACCTCCCCGCAGGTAAGCATTTTCTTTCCCATGAAGGGATTGCGGATCTCCTTCGTGTCGCTGAGCCAATAGGCCCCCTCGCCCCCTTTGGCCATCGGGCAAAAGTCCACGTACAGCGTTTGCCGTGCGCCGAAGGCCTCCACGATCTTAATCAGCGGCTGGGAAAGGAAGATAAAGTTCTCGCGCTTCCCTTCGATGGTGTCTGCCTCCTTGCACAGCCTGGCATGCTGGAACAGGAAGCTTTTCTTCTCCTCCCAGAACGCCTTGGCGTCGCCCTTCAGCAGCTTGTCGTCCACCTTGTTCAACGCAGCCAGCAGGGCCGTGCTGTACTTTGCAGTCTCCTTCTCATCGGCCTCCACCAGGGCGTTCTTCAGCAGCAGGTAAGCGTCCACCACATCGTTTAGCTGCTTTGTGAAGGCGGCTGGGACTTTGCCTCGGAAATCAACGGCATCCCCCTCCACGAACTTCGAAGTCGGGGTTTGCGAAAGGTTCGCCTCTGTTCCAGGCATGTCCATTCCCGGCATTCCGGCCATGGCACCACCAGCGGCCCCAGGGTCAGCATTCGGGTTCATCATGCTCACCTTTCCCTGCAACTGGGCCGCTGCGTCTACTTTGAATACTCCGTTGGCCACAATCTCCTCACCAGGCTTCAGCCCACTGTTTACTACGTACCTATCACCTGCCTCAGGACCTAGCTGAACTTCGCGAAACTCAAAGGTAGGCTGCTCAAAGGCGGGATTCTTCACATACACAACGGCCCTTTTCCCCGTCCAAAGCACAGCTGTTTTCGGTATCAACAGACCACTGGAAGCAACATCCAAATCACTTTGGAGCACGCCCTGAGCAAACATATCAGGCTTGAGTTTTCCATTAGAATTCTTCACCTCCGTCCTAACGGAGGCTGCGCGAGTACCGGGGTTAATAACCGGATCGATGAAAGTAACCTTGCTGGTAAACTCCTCGCCCGGCAGAGATTGTACCGTGAATTTTATCTCATCGCCTACCTCTATCCAGGGAAGATCACTTTCATAGGCGTCGAAGACTACCCACACATCACTAAGGCCAGCTACCTGAAAAAGGGGTTGCCCTTCCTTTACATACTCTCCCTCGTTCACGTTCTTAGACACGACCGTTCCAGATTGCGTGGCATAGATGTTTAAGTTATCCTGTAGTTTTCCGCCGCTTGCGATGCGGCGGATCTGCGCATCGGAAATGTTCCAGAGCTTGAGCTTGCGTACAGCGGACTCATAAAAAGAAGGATTTGATTCGCGGAGACGTGCAGCCACCTGCAGTTCTTTCTGCGCCGTGATCAGCTCTGGAGAGTATATACTGGCCAAAAGCTGCCCTTTCTTCACCTCCTGCCCCGTAAAATTCACGTACAACCGCTCAATACGGCCGGGAAAACGTGCTGTTATGTCTCCAACAGCTGTCTCCTCTGCCTTTACCTTGCCGGGAAGATATATCTCCTTGGTAGGTTCCCCACGCTGTACTGCCACAGTCTGCACGTTGGCTATCTGCATGGCTTCCTCTGTCATCTGTATCTCATTCAGAGAAACAGTCGCGCCACCCTCCTGAAGAGGAATGAGGTCCATGCCGCAGATCGGGCACTTCCCCGGCTCATTCATCCGTATCTGGGGGTGCATGGCGCAGGTCCAGATGGTACCCTCCTCCCCCCCATGCTCATGGGCCATTTCAGTATTTTCCTCTGTTACAGGGGCCTCGGCTTCCCCTCCGAAAAACATCCACCCCAAAAGCAGGCCGAGCACTAAAAAGCCCAACCCAAAATACCACATTCGCTTATCTATTTTCTGTCTCATGTTGGCTTCCCATTAAGTAGTTGATGTTATAAACCTGATTGTTCAGGTCTGTTCTGGCCTGCGCCAGCTCCAGACGGTAGTTGAGGAGCTGGCGCTCCATGCGCAGCACCTCCTCAAAGCTGTTCTTGCCGGTAGAGAACTCCTCCTGCAAAAGAGCGAAAGATTCCTCTGCCAAGGACGTCAGCCTCCTGTAGAGCGCCACCCTTCTTCGCGCCTCCAACAAGTCCCTGTACGCCTCCTCCAGCTCCGTAAGCAGCTGATTTTCCAGGTTCTCCTGCCTGAGCACAACAGCCTCCTTTTCCAGCAGGGCCTCTTTCTGCATGGCCTTGTACTTCTTTCTGTAAATAGGCACTCTGATACCCACCTGCGGGAAGAGGATTGCATCCTTGCCATTGTCCGGCATCTCCACCCCATTCCGGTCTGCAATGCTTGTATAGCTTGCTCCTAACGTAAAGGAGGGAAGCCCCATCTTCTCGGCTAGCTCCACCTGATTCTCATAAACCAATGCCTCCTGCCGAAGCTGTTCAAGCCGAGGGTTCTGCGCAAGCAGGGTTTTGTAGATTGCCTCCTTTTCCAACAAAAGCTCCTCTTCCCATAAAGAGTCCGGAAATGAAATCGGTTGCTGTAAATCAGTGTTGAGCAGCTGCTCAAATTTTGTCAACAGAGGCTCTCTGCTATCCTCAAGGTACTCTAGCCTGCTTCTTAGCTCTTCCTCTTCCATCTCAACCTGCAGCACGGATGAAAGCCCTGACTGGCCTGTCTCGAAGTAGGTTTGGGCCAGTTCCTTGAAGGCCTTGAGAATCTCCAGGTTTTCCTCTGTTATTCTTGTTGCCACTTGCAGGTAATACAAACCATTGTAAGTAACCCTGATGTCACGGTACAACTCCAGTTTGGCCTCTTCAAAGACCTGCAGCTTTACCTTTGCTCGTTGTGCAGCCACACGTTCCTGGGCCTCCAACGTTCCAAACCAGGGAAACATCTGACTTGCCGAGAAGGTAGTCCGCTGTGCCCCCACACGCGTCTCCACAGGCTGGAGAAAGTACGCGAAACTCACTTGCGGATCAGGCAGGGTTCCTACCTGCGGCACCTGCTCCAGGGCCGCCAGGTATTGATTGAACAGTGCCTTGAGCCTGGGGTTATTCTCAGCGCCCTGCACCAGGTACCTGACCACCGGCCTCTCCTCCTGTGCCTGCGAAAGCAGGGGCAGGAGAATCAGGCTAAAGGCCACCAGCCAACCTTTTATATGTTTATATCTTTTATTTTTCATGATGTTAAACTTTCTGCTTTTGGTTTTCCAGCCCATTTTCTTTCCTGCCACATGCTGTAGAGCACCGGTACCACGAACATGGTAATGGACTGGATGAACATACCCCCGAATGTTGGAATGGCCATCGGGATCATTATATCGGAACCCTTTCCGGTAGAGGTGAGCACCGGCAGCAGGGCAATGATGGTGGTGGCAGTGGTCATCACAGCAGGCCTTACCCTTTGGCTTCCGGCTATCAAAACAGCTCTTCTGATAGAATCTTTGTCGGTGGTTTCCTCTCTTGCGAAGACCTGCTTCAGGTAAGTGCCCATCAGTACGCCATCATCGGTAGCTACACCAAACAGGGCGATGAACCCTACCCAGACAGCCACACTTAAATTGATAGGACGTATCTGGAACACATCCCGCATATTCTCTCCAAAGAGGGTGAAGTCGAGAAACCAACCCTGGTTGTAGAGCCACAGCAAAATAAACCCACCCGAAAAGGCCACGAACACACCAGAGAAGGCCATCAGTGTGGGCTGTATTTGCCCGAACTGAAAATATAGTAGCAGGAAGATCGCCAGTAAGCTAATAGGAATAACGATGGAAAGTGTTTTGGCAGCTCTTAATTGGTTTTCATAGTTCCCTGCGAACTTATAGCTTACGCCCACCGGAACCTCAAACTCACCCGAGGTAATCTTTTCATTGATGAGCGCCTGTGCATTCTCCACCACATCCACTTCTGCATATCCTTCCTCTTTATCGAAGATGACATAGCCGAGCAGGTAGGTATCTTCACTCTTGATGTTCTGGGGCCCCTGCACATAGTTTACATCCGCCAACTGTCCCAAGGGCACCTGGGCCCCAGTAGGAGTAGGAACCAAAATGCCCTTTACATCCTCAGGGTTATCTCTGAACTCACGGGCATAGCGCACCCGCACCGCATACCGCTCACGGCCTTCCACGGTAGTTGTCATCTCCATCCCTCCTACGGCCGCACTTATTACCCGCTGCACATCCCCGATGGAAAGGCCGTAACGGGCAATTACATCACGGTTAATGTCCAGCTCCATGTAAGGCTTCCCCACCACGCGATCGGCGAAAACAGATGCGTCTTTCACGCCTGGCACTTCCTTTAAGATGTCCTCCATTTGCAGGCCTACCTTTTCAATGGTCGCCAAGTCGGGACCAAAGACCTTTAGGCCCATGGGTGCCCGCATACCGGTAGAGAGCATAATAAGGCGGGTGGCGATCGGCTGCAGCTTCGGGGCCGAGGTCATGCCCGGCAAGTTGGAGACCGCCACGATTTCCTCCCAGATGTCGTCCGGAGACTGGATGTGGTCGCGCCATTGGCGGAAGTACTCCCCGTTCGGGTCCGGAATCAGCAGGGACACGTCCAACTCTCCGCGCTCCATGGTCTCAGGGTCAAATACTTCTCCGTTCTTCAACATATACTGATCCTTGTCATTTACCTTAAAGGCGACACGGTACCCGTTCTGATCCCGCACATATTCGGACTTGTAGTTGATCACATTCTCGTACATGGAGATAGGAGCCGGATCGAGGGCCGTGGCCGCACGCCCCCACTTTCCGACCGTTACATCCACCTCAGGGATGGCCGTCACCAGCAAATCGAGCTGACGGATGGTCTCCAGGTTCTCCTCCACACCCGAGTGGGGCATCGTGGAAGGCATCAGCAGAAAGGTCCCCTCGTCCAGCGGCGGCATGAACTCCTCCCCTGCTCCGGGGAAGGTCTCGCTCACGGCTACCCAAGCACCTGTTTCCCGCAGGTTCCAGCCCAGTTTCTCAGCCCCTGTGGCCGCAAAGCCGAACACTTTGTCAAAGCCCTGCCAGGCCAAAACGCCGAACAGTACAATACCAATTGGAATGGAGAGGAACTTCCACTTATTTTCAAGACACCAGGACAGGATAGGCTGATAGTACTTCACCATAATTAGAAGCGCCCCTAACCAAAGCGCGATGACACCTGCCACGAAAAGGAGATTCGTCATGTAGCTGTGGCCAGCGCCCAGCGGTAGCCACTCCTTTGTCAGGAAGTAAAGCACGCCCACCAGCACAATGCCTATGTTAAGGTAATTCGTGTATTGCCCTTTGTCTTTAGGCCAGTACGGTTCCAGCAGGTTATTTATACCCAAGGCCACTAGCATAACGCCTGCCCAAGGAACCTGGAAGAGTAGCAAGATGCCTATAGCAATCAGGCCGAAGCTCCACATCCTCCTGGTTTTGCTCCTGCCAAATTGTAGGGAGAAGAGCGTGTGGGCGAGGGCAGGAATGATTACAATGCCAATAAAAAGGGCGGCCAAAAGCGCAAAGGTCTTGGTGAAGGCCAGCGGCCCGAAGAGCTTACCTTCCTGCCCCGTCATGGCAAAAACCGGGATAAAGCTGATAACAGTGGTCGCCAAGGCCGTCAGTACCGCAGAGGCAATTTCTATAGTACCTTCATAAATTACCTCCAGCTTCGATCGCCCCTCGTTCTCGGGCATCTCCAGGTGGCGAATAATGTTCTCTGTGAAGATGACCCCTACATCTAGCATGACCCCGATGGCAATGGCGATACCGGAAAGAGCCACAATGTTGGCGTCAACCCCAGCGTAGCGCATCACGATGAACGTCATCAGCACCCCGATAGGAAGCAGGCTGGAAATAAGGATGGAGGCGCGCAGGTTCAGCACCAGGACAACCACCACAATGACACTGATGAGGATCTCCAGCGTAAGTGCTTCCTCCAATGTTCCTAAAGTCTCATAAATAAGATTCGTACGGTCGTAGAAAGGCACAACGGTCACTTTGGAGACAGTACCGTCAGGGAGTACTTTGCTAGGCAGGCCAGGAGCTATCTCCTTGATCTGGTCCTTTACATTGTTGATAACCGCCAACGGATTGGAGCCATAGCGGGCTACAACCACTCCCCCTGTTGCCTCGGCCCCGCCTTTGTCCAAGCCTCCGCGCCTTGGGGCGGGTCCTAGCTGCACCCTTGCAACGTCCCGCAGACGGATAGGGGTGTTGTCATTTACTGCCACCACCGCTTTCTCCAGGTCGTTGATGTCTTCGACATAGCCCAAGCCCCGTATCAGATACTCCGCCTTATTGAACTCAATGGTACGGGCCCCTACGTCCATGTTGGCCTCTCCCACAGCCTGCATGATGTCCCTGATATTCACGTTATGGCTCTTCATGGCGATGGGGTCGATGTCGACCTGGTATTCCTTTACAAATCCTCCGATAGAAGCCACTTCTGAGACGCCCTCAGCAGACGCAAGGGAGTACTTAAGGTAAAAGTCCTGAATAGAGCGAAGCTCCTGCGGGTCCCAACCGCCGGTAGGCTCTCCTGTCTCCGGATTTCGTCCTTCGAGCGTATACCAATACACCTGGCCAAGCGCCGTGGCATCAGGCCCGAGGGCAGGCTGCACACCTTCCGGCAAAGTACCGGCAGGCAGGGAGTTGAGCTTCTCCAGGATTCTGGAGCGGCTCCAGTAGAACTCCACATCCTCCTCAAATATGATATAGATGCTCGATAAACCAAAGATGGAGCTACTGCGGACGGTTTTAACACCCGGCACCCCTAAGAGGGCTGTAGTAAGCGGATAGGTTACCTGATCTTCAATGTCCTGGGGGGATTTCCCCATCCACTCTGTGAAGACAATCTGCTGGTTTTCCCCTATATCCGGGATCGCATCAACCGGCACAGGGTCTCTGGGGATCAAATCACTCTCCCAGTTAAATGGCGCAGTGGAGATACCCCAGGCTATAAAGGCAACAGTCAGCAAGGCTGTCACCAGTTTATTCTCTAGAAAAAACCTGATTATTCTGTTAAGCATAGTTGTTTCTTGTTGTAAAGAAATAGACAACATGGCTCTGGAAAAGCAAAGCCATAAGCTACAAGCCCTTTGGAAGGGTTGTACCTACAAAAGAAAAACTATGTTCTATATTAGGAATGACTGAACCTTAATGTAAATATCAGATTCAGCTAAAGGGGGTTGTTTTGAATGGAAAAGAAGCTTCTTGGACGGCTCGTCCAGAAGCAGTGTAAGCCGTAGCTCGCTGACAAAATTTACTAATACAGCTTGCAGGTTAGGCGTTAGCTTGATAACCTGCTGGTCAAGCTGGAAATCATCCTCAACGGACACATGCTCTGTATTACTGTGGCAATCACAATCGACCGGCATGCTACCTGGTTCGCAGCATGATTTGGCTTCTGATCCTACAGAGATATTTGCCAGAACCTCTCCACAGAAATGCTTTGTCACAGCAAACCCCGCCGTGCTAATGAGCAAGGAGATGACTAAGAATATGTGGAAGAGATTTTTCATTTGTCTATGTTCCCAAACGCTAGGGATCCAGAAAAGGTTTCTAGTCAGTCTATCTATACAGGTTCTAGAAAGCATCAAGAGAATTGACCTTACAAAGGTAAGGCGTTTGAAGAAGTTTCGCAACTTATCCATACAGTAACTAGTCAAGATGCGCTTTCTCCATGTTTTATGTTGGCTATCTGTGTCTTCAGGTGCACCTGTTATAGGTCGGCAACAAGCTATATTTAAACATGAAAAGGTCTCATCAGAATACATAATAGGACCAGGTCATCCAAACAGAAAACCTTAATTCAACTCTTTCTGTAATGAAGCAAAACGGAATAGGTATGATGCAGGGAATGGGCAACTGCTGCGGTGGCATGGGAATCTGGATGATACTGGGAGGAGTGCTTCTCTTAGCCATTCTTGTTCTTTTGATTGTGTGGCTAGTCAAGCAGATAAGAAAATAGAAGATGGCTTTAGCAGAAGAACCAGTGTCATGCTGATGTCTGAGCAGGTTCTAACTTCAGTATTATTCTTTGTTATTAGGGAAAGGCTTTTCTGAGAAAGCTGGCAACAAAGTAATTGTTTATGAAAAAAAGGATAGACAGCAAGGAAGGCCTCCTGCTCTACGCCCGCATTTTGATCATAGGATTCATAGTGAATCTTATCTGGGAAAATGCCCAAGCATTCCTCTATACAGGCTATAGCGGTTTTAAAGAGCACTTTTGGGCTTGTTTTGTAGCCTCTATCGTGGATGCACTTGTGATTCTGCTGATTTATCTCTTTTTCGCGCTCTATTACAAAAACCTTTTCTGGCCAAGGCGCAACAGTCTTATCCGGTACACTTTTGTAGCAGTGATTGGCGGCGCGCTTGCTGTAGGCTTTGAGCTGTGGGCTCTAGAGAAAGGAGAGTGGAGCTATGCGAGAAACATGCCGGTTGTGGTGGGGATAGGTCTGTCCCCTTTGATTCAGTTGATGACACTGCCAGCTTTAACCTACTCCATCAGCCTACGAGGCATCAGGAGCCGAATGATTGGTTAGCAGAATGGAGCAGTAGCCATCTAGCGCCTTAATGCTGCCACCGCCCTTTCAGATGTGGCTGTTGGCTTGTTTCCACAGTGCTTACTCATCGGGCGGTACATATGTGATCAAAAACTGTGTAAAGTTTGCTTTACGTAACACAAATCATAAGACTATAAAAATATAGTTTTATAATTAGCTAAGCCCAGACAATTTTCCCTTTCCTTATAAAGAAGTGGCTCATGCAGCCAGCTTTTCGCCAGATAGATGGTTTTATTGTGATAGCTCTGTTATGTGAAATACTGTATTCCCACCTGGGCTTCGCTTCCCTTAAAAGGTTAAGCTGGATTATCGAGCGGCAACCGCAAGGGCATTCTAAAGCCACAGCCCATGGATCAGATGGTTCCCCGAGGATGTAGACTCTGTGCTTTTCCAGTTTCTCCGGCAAGTCATCTGCGATTGTAAAGCTGTAACTTGGGTGAAAAAATAGAGCAAGCTGCTTATAAGCTTGCTCTACTAGTTTAATAAATTGCTTCATACCTTCACAGCAGATAGTTCAATCATCCTCAGAAAGGTAGATAAATCCCCTCTTCCGGCCCACATTACCTGATAGTCATCTACTGGTAAGTCATCTTCTGCCACATTGCAAATTGAGCCATCACTATAATCCATACTTACCTGCGCATAGTTACGGGCAGGCTCATTCTTAAAGGAATGTAGGCGATTGAGAAATTCATTGATGGCCATGCTACTGATTTGCATATTAATACTTATAACTGCTGGACGGTCCACGTCAGCGTTGTGTACATAACCGGCCTTAAGCCTCTTACTGTATTCAACAGGGTCCTGCCTTCTTAGGCATTCATCGAACAAGATCTGCCTGGTGTACTGCCCTCGGCTAAGCAAGGACGAACTTCCTGGTTGGATGAAGTGTACTGTCCCAGAAACCTTATCAATGCCACCTTTCCCGTCAGCATCTAACTTTACACCCTGGTCAAAATAAGGAATAAGATAGAAGTTGGTTAGCTGGCTAATTAGGTGCCTTCCATCAACGCTATCGACGCATCCGAAAATGATATCACATGTAATAAGCTCCTGCAAGGCCTCTGGGGAATCATACAAATTAAATGGGTATGCTACTACTTTTGTGCCTAACCCGGTTTCCCGTATGTGACTGGACAGGACTTCTGTTTTAAGCCTTCTCAAATTAGCATCTTCCCGAGTTGTATTCAAGATACGGTTTAGGTTCTTATGCTCTACTTCGTCTGGATCAATCAATACCAGTTCCCCTATTCCAAGCCTTTTTAACTGTTCTATGGTCGGGCTACCTGTGCCGGAGCAGCCGACAACACCCACCTTAAGCCTTCTTAGTTTTGAATAGGTACCTTCACCAAATGCTTGTGCGGTACGGACCGCAAAGTCATCTGGACTATATGAAGAGGTATTATGTTCCCAAACTTTTATCTCATCCCCTGCTACAGACACTTTATCGAAAGGGAATGACTCTAATTTTGGGGTGATCACTCTACCGAAGATTCTCCCTTCTGGCAGCATAACGGCAGACCCATGTACTGAATCTGACTCACACCATCCAAATACTGAAGAAAAAAGATCTTTGTCAGATTCATCATCTACATCAGAAAAGGCGGGAAATCCTCCTGGGTGGCTATGTATCTTGAGAATAGCCATATCTTTCTTAGAGGCCTTTTCTAAAAAAGGCAAAATGGTTTCAGTCTTCCAGCAAACTACATCTTCAGCACGGTAGCACTCCTTGTGCGGAATTAGCATGAGCTCATGCACTAGCAAGATAGATATACCGTCCCGTTCATATCGGCCGCACAATGCCACGGCAACGGCCTCTTTCCCGTCTCCGGGAAAGAGGTGCTGCTGTAGCTCCTTGTAAAGGTTTCCTGATACTCTAAGCTGATACTGCATGGCTCGGGCGCTTTAGGAACTCCTGATCTAACCAAAAATCAGCCAGAGGCATATGAGTACTCAGGCTATCTACACCGGGCCTCCAAGGGTTTTGACCCGTACGGTGACGTGACCACTGCTGGAATACCTTTCCATCTAGGGAAAGAGGAGAAAGTGCCCCTATAGGCTGTCCATCTGCTCGACTGAGAGGCGGGCAAAAATAAACCATGTCTAGTTGGGCTACCGGATAGCCCGAAGTAATCCTAACTCCCAAGGTGGCCTTACTAACGTTATAGCCATCTCTTACAGGGTAATCATGAATAAAGACCCAAAGTATATTTTGCAGGTTCACAGTCTCCCATGGCAGCTCCAAGCTCTCCAGAAACTCTTCATCTTCTTCCAAGAGCGCAAAATGTCTTCTAAGTGCCTCCCCTTCCCTCTGATCCAGTGGCAAAGTCAGGAACTTCTCAATACCCGGTTCGCTCAGGCATATGGTGTCATCGTAACCAAGTTTGGCTACTTTACCTCCCTTTCTCTTCACATTTAGCTGATAACCTTCAACCGGCGATTTCTTGGCAAGAGTAAGTATTTCACGCCCTGTGAGGCACTCTTTATCGACCTTTATGTTGTCTCGATCCACCAATATGTGGTACTTGTTTTCTGGCCCAGGCTTATGCTCCGGTTTGCCAGTACTTTTCTCGTTATTCATCCTATTCGGCTTTAAAAGTTGAAATAATCCTCCACTTCTTTAAAGCATCCCGGAGCGGAACTGCTCAGGCAGAAAACGACGATATTTGTTAAACCCGATACAACTATGTACCTTGTGTCGAATTCTATACAGGGAAACGCTCTGAGGTGATCAACCTCACGCAAGTCGCCAAACTCAGTTCCCGATGCCCCATTTAGCTGTGCCATTAGCTAGGTGGGGTTTTGTTTTTGATCAGCCTATCAATGTTTCTTAGTGATTATTTAATATGCTAAAACTGGCATATACTATATTATGCTAGGCAACAAATCTTTTTTGCAGGTGACTGTAAAAAAAATTATTTTGGTAACATAGATAGGTATGGGCCTATTGCTTAAATGATATGATGTGAGCGAAGAGCACAATGACATCGACTGGGGGGATTTGTACGAATGCCTCTACGCCTTTACTGACAGGCTTTTAAAAAGAAAACATTGGTTCAGGAAATCGTCTGATGGTTCCTTCATAAAAGGGAAGCAGGTTCATGACTACGTTACAGATGGTATCGAGAGATATTTATCTGAACCAGATAAGTTTAATCCAACTAAGGGATCTTTGGCGGATTATATCAAGTTTAACATTATTCGCACCTTAGTTGGTAACGATTCCATTTCAGCTGAGAACAAAACCAGCCTAGACATTTCGGCCTTTGCCCCTCATGAAGATGATGATAATGACTCGAGTTATCTTGACTCAATGCTACCTTATGCTGCAGCATTATTTGATCAACAGCTAGATTATGATACTATTATGTCTCATATAGAGAATGAGGTCAAAGGTGACGCCGATGTAGAAAACATTTACATTGGTATCAGTGCCGGTTTAAAAAGAAGAGAGATCATCGAAGAATTCAACATGAGCACAAAAGAGTTCGATAATGGTCACAGAAGATTAAATACCATTCTCAAGAATACTGCATTAAAATTTAACTTAAAGCCATTATCATTATGACTGGAGACGCAAAACAAAGAAAAGCCGACTTCATCAGTTTGATGATGTCTAGCGTTGATTCGATAAGCTGTAATAAAGAAAATGCCAGGGATTATCTGTTAGAAGAAGGGCTTGACCCTGATTCAATTAGAGCGGAAGGCATAAAGCGTATTAAGAAATTAAAGCTTCAGGCACAAGCAAACAGTACACGGAAAGAAATGTCTTCTACCGCTGCTATTAAACAGAAGGCAATGGAATGGGTGGAAAAACTATTAAATGACGTCAATTTTTCCTTTCCTCAATTTGTTAAAACTGAGAATCTTGTTCTTCAAAATCGCAATCTTGAGAAGTTAACAAAGGATGATATTAAAAGCACTTTAACCCAATATTATTACCTCAAGTTCATGGAACAAGAGAACAAACAATCAAATGAACAATAAGTACTCTAAAGCGGAATTGATCGCCAAAAAGGTATTATCTGATTGTGGCTTGGATGACCCTACAGAGTTACCTCTCAGTGACATTATACTTGGGAGAGGAGCCTATTATGAAGAGAAGCCTTTAATAGGAAAAGAAGGAGAAATTGTTTCCGCTGGTGGGCACTCTATGATAACTGTTAACTCAGATATCACTTTTGAAACTAAGAAAAGATTTGCCGCAGCTCATGAACTTGGGCATTATGAGATGCACCGGAACCTAACTCCCATCATATTTGATACAGAGTATGATCTAATTAACTGGTATAAGGCTGGGCCACAGGAAACTGAAGCTAATGAGTTTGCCTCTGAGTTTTTGATGCCTTCCGATACATTCTACAAAGAATGTAAGTCTAAACGTTTTGGCCCTCATGTCATTGAACACCTTGCCGAAAGGTTTCTAGTTAGCAAGACTGCTGCAATCCTAAAGTTTGTTAAGAGAGGAAATCACCCTGTATGTGTTGTTTATTGTAAGGACAACAAGATGAAATGGTGGAAATCATCTTATGACTTTAGACCATTCATCGAGTTTGAATATGATAAAAATCCTCCGACAGGATCTGTTGCTTATGAGGTATTTACAAAAGGTAAAGTATACTTAAATGATGAACGGCAGCAGCAGATATATAAGTCGGATTGGTTCAGAATGAGAGATGACGAACAGGACTCAAATTTTTATGAATACTGCCTACACGTTAAATCCTTTAACTACACAATAAGCATTATCTGGGAAGACTAACGGCTTGCTTCAATGAACCTGTTCCTCATACTATTACATGTTCAGTTTATTTGGGTACAATTAAAACACATGGCTAATATTTTTAGCATTTCATTTTTATTAAGCGAGTAAAATTTCCTAATGTTGCGTATTAGCTAAATACATTAGCCAATAAAACACCGCAACATGAATAAAGAAATACTATTACCCTCGGAAACAGTAAGCTTTGTTCTGCTAGGTCGTGACACGGAAACAAAGTGCCCGCTCTTCGCGGCACGTGTCCCGGCGGGTTTTCCCAGTCCGGCAGAAGAGCACATTGAGGATAGAATTAGTCTATCATCTTATTTAAATGGACATCCAGACGCTACATTCTACGTTCAGCTAGAAGGGGATTCTATGATAGATTACAACCTGCTGGAAGGCGATCTGCTCGTCGTAGACCGTTCACTGCACGTGCGCAGCGGCGACATCGTGCTGGCTAATGTCAACAGCGAATATACGGTAAAGAAGCTGGAGATAACAGAAACTGGAGTCCGGCTTCTCCCTGGTAATAAAAAGTACAACCCTGTAGAGATCACGGAGGATTTGGAGTTTTTGGTCTGGGGCGTAGTGCGGGGTATAGCCAGGAGGATACGTCAATGACTAGTTTGTTTGCCCTTGTAGACTGCAATAACTTTTACTGCTCTGTGATACGCGTCTTTCACCCTGAGCTAAACAATGTGCCTGTGGTAGTGCTTTCTAACAACGATGGCTCGATCATCGCTAGAAGCAATGAGGCCAAAGCACTGGGCCTGCAGATGGGGCAGCCCTTTTTCGAAGCCAAGACAACTATAGACAAATATAATGTAGTCTACTTTAGCTCTAACTACACGCTTATAGGTGACATGTCTGCCAGGGTGCACAGTACTTTGGCCCGCTTCACTCCCAATGTGGAGATTTATTCCATTGACGAGGCTTTTTTGGACCTAGGTGGCTTTAAAGGAATAGTTATACCGGATTATGCACGCACCATCCGGAACACCGTTAAAAAGTGGACAGGCATACCCGTCAGTATAGGTGTCGCGCCCACGAAAACCCTGGCGAAGCTTGCGAACCGGATTGCCAAAAAGTCTGAGAAGGCCAATGGTGTGCTGGTGCTGACGGAAGCTAAGCATTTGGAGGCGGCACTAAAAAGAACCGACGTCGGTGACGTATGGGGCATTGGCTCCCGCTATGCCACAAAACTCCATAGCTTCGGCATAAACAATGCCTGGCAGCTAGCCAATGTCACGGATGCTTTTGCTAAAAAACATTTAACGGTGGTGGGGCTGCGGCTGGTGAAAGAGTTGCGTGGGGAGCCATGTGCTGACTTAGAGATCGAGCCTCCGGCAAAAAAAGGGATCTGCTCCTCTCGCTCATTCGGGAAGCCGGTCACAACGCTCGACGACCTAAAGGAAGCAGTGGCTGTCTACGCCTCCCGGTGCGCCTACAAGCTACGGCAGCAAAAAAGCGCCTGTCGCGTGGTAACCGTGTTCATTCATACTAATCCATTTCGGGAACAGGAGCCGCAATACTACAATACCAAAACCATCAACCTGCCCGTTTCTTCCTCCTCCACTATAGAATTAGTTCAGTACGCTACCATGGCACTGGAACACATCTACCGGGACGGGTTTGCCTACAAGAAAGCTGGCGTGTACATCACGGAGATTGGACCGGCAGACGGCGCACAGATGAATATCTTTGACAGGGTGGATCGGAGTAAGCATGCAAGCCTCATGCTCACATTGGATCAACTTAACAAGTCTATGGGAAAGGGCACGGTAAAGGTAGCTGCTGAGGGGGTGAGTCATATTTGGGAGCCTAAAGCTGAATTCTCTCCTCCATGCTATACCACAAGAATAGAAGATGTCCTGAAAGTGCGGTGAGATTCTGACAGAGAATGCTTATCTTGAACATCGAACCAAAGCGGCCATTCTTAAGGCTGCACCATAAAGAGAAACCTATATGATCAAGGTGAAGCACCCTGTAGAGGAATGCAACATCAGCCAGGAGAAGCTCCTGGCTGCCTGCCCCGCAGAGGAGCGCCGCTACCACGAGTTGGTGTTCACAGTGGGTAACATCTCCTATCGGTACCACCATGAGGCAAGGGAGTATTCTCCTAATCTGGAAGACTATCAGGAGTGGCTGGAGGGCCTCCCGGAGAATGTCCGCAGAGGAATGGAGCAACTGGGTTTTGAGGGCTGCAGGAATGTGCTTTCCTTCACACGCTACGTAATGGAGAAGCATGATGTGGGCATGGAGGAGTATACTATGCAGCACATGGGCGCGGAAGACTATGCCGCCTACCAGGTAATAGCCAAGGCTTGATATATACTATACCGCCGTTACTGTCCCTTTCCCAGCTGCCTTGCCTGCATGAGCAGCTCAAACCGTGCTTCCCTATCTTTCTCTGTTTTTAGCCGCTTATAAACCTCAATATACCTGCTGGTTCGGTATGTAAAGTCCTCAGACAAAGCAAGATTTTCCAGCCATACACTGAAATCGGCAAGTTCTGCCTGTCCACTGGAATAGGGAAAGTGCTCGGTAAAGGATGGTGTTGCTAGGTTCGAACCTTCATACTTGTCAATAGGAACTACTGGCCTGCCGAAAAATCTGTCGAAGAGATAGGTGTTGGCGCAAAACGTCTCAAAGGCTTTCTGCGCTGCCTCTTTCAGCTTGCCGGATTTGAAGAGAATGACGGTCCACTCGAACAGGAAATCGGGGAAGCCGCCGTCATCGGGAAAATTTTTGTCGAACCATCTCAGGTAGGTTAGCCCGCCCCTGTAGTCACCCAGCTGCAGGTAATACTTGGTAGGCAGGTAGCGAAGCCCGCGGCTATCGTCATAGGCCCCAAACTTTCTTTTCTCCGCGGCAAGCGCACGCCTGATATCGGAAATCTTCTTCTGGAGCCTTTCAGCTTGTTTTGGGTTCATAGGATTCATCGATTCCAAAGCCATACCCAAGGTAAGGACACATCTCTATTATATATGGCTAGAATAGGTCCTGCAAGGTAGGTACATAAAATGATTATCGACAATTGTTTTTACTTATCATGTATTATGTAATAAGTATTAAATAATATTTATTATCCATAACAATGTATCTCTTAAGAGTAATGCCTTTGTTATATAACTACAGCAAAGGGTTCTACCTATGGAAACTCGCGCACTGTGTAGAAGAAATAACTAAGCCTTTACTGCTTTGATAATCTATTCAGTCAAATGGCGCGGCATGAAATGAGCAGGATAAGTATGAACAGCACCTACTACTTAGCTTTGTAATTCAAGTACTCATTTTTCTCCCCTGAAGCTTCATTGTAATTAAAGGTTTTCTCATCAATTTGCTTGCCGTTCTTGTAAATAACAAAGCGCATCTGCATGGAAGCAGGACCTTCCTCTACGGCACTAAACTCATTGGCAGCATGAATGGTAAGTTCCCTTACATTATCCGCTTCAAAAGAATAGGACGTCTCCGAAAGGTTCCCGTCAAATAACACGGGCGGCATAGCTTCGCCAGTACCCCTCACTTTGAAATCGCCACCTCCAATGGTAATAATCTTGATGAACTTCTCATAATCCCCAGACTGGCTGTAATCGACCCGATAGGCAGCAGTATCAGGCAGGATCGGATCATCACTTTCTTTGTCACACCCAGCAAAAAATAGAACTGTACATAACAGAAGGGAGAAGAGAGATAGCTTTTTCATAGCCTAAAAATTAAATGGTTTATAGTTAGGTGAAAAATATTTTCTACAGAGACTTAATTAACCGTAACAGCCATGCGAAACACAGAAACTGCATTTCATCTCCTACAGTCTTTGACTACTATACTAGATCCCAGCTCATAACTTCACTTTCATAGGGATACGGTTCTCCTGGTCATTTTTGGGATGTATAATGTCGTTATAGTCTTTATGGCCAAGGGGCTTATGCACCTGAAGTCCGGAACGAATACCGGAGTTCTTCTCAAAGGCAAAAAGGCTCAGCTTGTCTACAGGAATATCAAATTTCTTTTCATCCAAGCTGAAGGTGATACTGTCGGCATTCTTTGTAAAGGTGTAAGGCTTACCTACTATCGCCGTGGCCAGATAGATATCATAGATCTTTCCCTGGTAATCGTTATCGAAAATGGTATGCTTTTGAGCATGCGGCCACGCCTGTAGGGAAAGCTCCACCTGCATTCTCGACATTCCCCCGCCAAACGAGACGAACACGGAGTTGCTGAAGTCCCGCTTATCCTTCTCCAGCTGATAGAAGCTCATGGCATCTATAGGGTTCTCCGCAAAGTAGACATGGCGTGTAAGAACCGGATTCTGCGCAAAGTCGGCTACCCAGACACCGTGCTTGCGGTCGCTGCCCGCTGCCACGCCCTTAAAGCCATAATTGCGCAGGTCGTAGCCTATCGTTTCGCTGCCACCTGGCCTTTGCAGCGGGAAGGCGATATTGGTATAGGCATTATCTTTCTCTGCGTCCCGCACTAGCCTAATGTAAGGCAGGAACAGCTGCACGGTCTCGTTAGAGAGACCTCGTTCCTTGATCAGGTAATGCAGCTTAAAAACAGAGGCCTCGGATTCGACAAACCTGCTTTTGTCAAAAGGCTTTGCTTCCGTAACATTATAGATTGGAGCTTTGGGTTGAGAGGCATAGGCATACCTAGATAGTACCTTATTGATACCGTCAATCTCATTGCGAAAGCTTCCCTGGAAGCGGTGCAGCCGGTTGGCCACAAAATCTATCACAGAGCCCTTGTCGTTGCTTCCATCACGGTTGAAGTACATCTGCCGGGAGCTGTCGCCCGGGTTGTTGATGATGATTCTGTCTCCGTCAGGGTGCTTGAACTCAGGGCTCTTTCTGCCCTTCAAGGGGTCAAACACATAGCCTAGCGACTCGGCGACCTGAATAATCGATACCTGCTCTCTGTATTCCTGAAAGGTCATAGGCAAGTTAACGTTTGATAGACACAACAGGGGTTTCCTTCACTGCCAAGGTGTGGCTTTCTTTTAGGGAGACCTGCCCCTCCACTATCTTCAGTCCTTTAGGATCATTCAGATCCAAGCGGGCCGAGATCAGCTGATCCTTTGCTTTGGAATAAAGCTCCAGGGTACCTCCTTGCCGCAGGTGCTCTTTCTGATCAGTACTCAACACGATATCCCTGATAGCACTAGGCACTTGGATATCCCGTACCCTCACCCGCAGAATCTCATTGGTCTCCTTATCCAGCTGGAAAACATACAGCTCCTTCTCCCCATTGAGCGACTTAAACGGCTTTACCAGCAGCTCCCCGTTTTGCAGTTTCTCCAACTCCTGCTTACTGGCGCCAATCTCGTTCTGAATCTCCCTCCGTATGGGGTGGATCAGCAGTGATAGGGTGTTGTCTGGATTCATCTTCAGGCTCAATTTTGCATCCACAGTAAGAGGCTCCAGACTGGCTTCCTTGATAGTAAAGGTATGCAGGCTTGTGCGCCTGCCCGTCAGCAGGCTGACCAAATCGTCAGACTTCATGGAGAGCACGTCTTTCTTGTTCATTCCAAGACGCTCAAATTGACCATAAGGAAGGTCTTTTATATCGAAGTTCATAGTTTACTTAGATCATGGATATCTTTAACTAAATATACGTTTAAATATTATTTAAGTATATATTATTAGTTAATTATTGATTTATTTAGTAAATAATTATATAAAAAATAAGGCATTATACATTATTTGTATAAAATGTAAAACTATTGTTTCACTTACCATTGTGGCTCAGCTCTAGTTTTAACTTTGACTACTTCTATTACTGAAGATAATCCTTTTACTAAACATGAAAGTTGTTTTGGGAACTCTCTCTAGTTGTGTAAGTGCTATCTACCAATGAGCTGCAAAAACCAAAGAGACCGCATAGAGCAGCGGCAGAACCATGGTGGAGGTAACAAGATTGCTGTTTCTGCAGTTAACAGGCTGTGCATGGTTTTCTAATTGCATCACAGAATCTTAAACTGCTTCCTAAAATGACCTTCGTTGCTCCCTCCATACTGTCAACAGACTTTGCCCATCTCAGCAGAACTTTAGCAGCGGTGAACGAGAGTAAGGCTGACTGGCTACACGTAGACGTGATGGACGGGGTATTCGTCCCGAACATTTCCTTTGGTACCCCTGTACTCAAAGCAATTCAGCAGCACACTAAAAAGCCCGTGGAGCTGCACCTGATGATTGTGCAGCCTGAGCGTTACCTGGAGACCTTTGCCCGCTTCAACATAAACCAAATGACCGTGCACGCAGAGGCTTGCACGCACCTGCACAGTGTGGTACAACAGATAAAGCGTTTAGGCTGTAAAGCTGGTGTTGCCCTGAACCCGCACACGCCTCTCGGGTACCTGGAGTACGTAATACAGGACCTGGACATGGTGTGCCTGATGTCCGTAAACCCCGGCTTTGGCGGACAAAAGTTCATTCCCCAAACACTTGAAAAGATAAGCCAGCTTAAAGAGTTGATTAGAAGGAAAGGCGCTGCTGCTTTGATTGAAGTGGACGGAGGAATCAATCAGACAAATGTAACAGACGTGGTTAGCGCAGGGGCAGACGCCGTTGTGGCGGGAAGCAGCGTGTTTGACTCCAGTGACCCCAGGCAAGCGATAGCGGCCCTAAAGGGAGCACAGGCCAAGTGATGTTGGCACAGAGCCCTCCCAACAAATGCGCTTCATCCTCAGCGCAGCGGTAGTGCCTTAAAAACCTCTTCAAGAGATAAGCTGTAGGCAACCCGCTGAACCTCCACACTTGCCTTTAAAGTATATCAACCTCAAGCAAATTAGTCCTGCAGATAACACAAAGTTAAGCTTCTTTGAGGCTTCATTTTCTCATCCAGGCTATGGCGGTCTCTCTTTCGGTTAAATCGAAATATTTAATTTCTGCGGAGGTAAAAGGCTTCATGAGTTGCGTCATCCAGTCCTGCCACTTTTTTTCGCCCACCATAGCGATTCTCTCATAATCGTTTACGTGTTTCAGGTCAATTTTCAAGTCTTCCCAAAGCCCCTCTGCGTCCCAGCCGGTAAATCGATCCATCTCAAAATACCACCTCACTTTCTGGCCACTGTCTATTATGCTGTGGATGAGCGGGTGTATGCGCTCCATGTCTTCTTCTCTCAGTATCCCATCAGCCTTGGTGGCGATGATGTTGCCTCGCGTAAAGTCTAAAATCTGTAGCATCGTGAATGTTCGTTAAATGTTGCTTGAGCTCATTTCAGCTCTTGTAATACCCCTTTCCAACGCCTACTCCTTTGAGCATTTCTCCTAACTATACAGTTCCTCGGCGCCTGCATAGCCACATTCATCAGAACTTGTAGAACTTTATTCATGCTCTCTTGATAGCCTTATGTCTTGAAATTGTTTATCAGGAGGTAAGGGCCAGCAGCGGATTCTCCATATCACTTTTGGCCTTCAAAAGGAAGGTATCATAGTATCCCTGTGCTTTCCCAACTGCGATGTTAATAAAAAGGTCCCCGTCCCCAAGCATGGTCGGCAGCTGGGGCGTCCGGCTGCCCATGAGTACCTCCTTGAATATTTCTTCTTCCTGCTGCAGGGCCAGTACTGTGACATGCGAGTCAGCATCACCCAAGGCATCCTCTGTCAGCCTCAGGAGAAGTATGAGGCCCGGTACCTGGAAAAGGAGGCTTGCCTGGCCCTGATCGCTATGCAGCGGACTGTACGGGGCCTCCACCGGCACGAATCCCTTGTCAACCCCCACACCTTCTGTGTCGTTGGCAACCACATCGTACTTCCAGCCGATGCGCAGGGGCTGCAGGTGGCGGAACTGCCTTGCGCTCTCCGGGGTCTCTCTTATCATCACCCACAGGTTTTTCCCTTCCGACAGATCCGCAGCCTTGCTTAAATACTGCTTTAGCCTTTTACGCGGATCGCCACTGCTGTCGCTGCTGCCAACACTCAGTACATCCTGAACGAAAGGTGGCTTAGCTGCACTTAGGTAGCAGTAGAGCGCTTCATCTCTATAAGTTTTGAATTCCATAAATGACTTATTGTGGTACCTCTCTTGCCAGATCTGCCTGACCTACTATGCTCAGGCAGATCTGGCAAAAAACCTTCTTTCCCTCCCATGGCAGCGGCTACCTAAGGAGGCTACATTTCTGTCACCTGCCTCCACAGCTCCGCAGCCAACAATTGAGCTCGCATTTTATTACTTAGTAAAAGCGAATAGCAGCCTTAACCCGGCCTCTGGTAGTACAGGAAGAGCAAAAGGGCGGCGTAGCTCAAACCTCCTATGGCAAAGGCCCAGTAGCTGCTTTTTCCAGCACTTGGTAATTCTTCTTTGAGAACGTTCAACAGCACCCCCCCGGCTAAAAACGCCTGCAGGAGCACGGGCACTACTTCTGGCAGTACAGTAAGAACACTAATGCCCCAGCCCAGTAACACGGCAGCAGCAAGTAGCCAACGTCCCTTCTGATCATATCCCTGCTTATGGAGGTTGTGTAGCCCGTTATCATTGACGATAAACTTGAGAAACATGGCCACGAAGAAAAGCAGTAAGGGCAAAAGCCCCTCGTTCATCCTGTGAACAAGCAAATAGCCTATCAGTGCGTTCATGAATGCAAACGTCATCATGTGAATCCAAAAGACCCTTGCGCTCGTAACGCCCTTCCGCTGCTTTTGCCTCTGCCTTTCCACTGATGCCCTTGCCCAATGCTCTAAGCCGTAAAAGATGAACATGCTTAGCAGCACCAGGATATACACATGCTGGTCTAAGGCTGATAATAAGGAGTCCTTATTTATGTTCTTAAGAACCTTTTCCTGTCCTTTGCTTATCCCTGGTAGCAGGCGTAGCACAACAAAGGCCACGGACATACCTCCGGCAACCGATAGAAAGCGATTCCTAGGCACCCCGTCCAGCACCCTCAGGTAATTAGAGAAGATATGAACTGCTGCAAGGCCTGCCCCAGCTGCTAAAGGAATCCCAACGTTGTTTTCGTCCATTTGCTTTTAAAGTTGAAATAGGAAAAAGGCTTTCCGCTGTGTCCATTTCTGATTCACACCATCCCTGGCTGCGGACTTGTCAGTTTATAGCCATTCAGTCCACCAAAGCGGGTTAATATTTATTCCCTCTATTCGGCCCTTTGCTATACTTACCCGGTATCAACTTAAATAGATGCTTCTCCTCCAGATTATTCTACTCTTGGGTCTTTACTACACTGGGTCCATCACTTCTTAAACTTCACATCTCTAGGCAAAATAACACTCGTTCTTTCAGGCTTGTTTAAAAGAAGGGCATAGTCTTACCCTATAACAATTACCACCAAGTAATTTTAGATGAAGCAAAGTCAAGAAGTTGTAAAATCAGGTTCAGAAAGCAACCAGGACTAGTGGAGCCTATGCAAAGGAAGTGAAATAGACCATCAGCGGAAGTTCCACCAGAGCGTTTGGTGCCGTCCAAGCTGCTGATAAGGGAGTGTTCGCTTACATGTTGCGGGGCTTATTTAACTGTTAGATGCTTATCTGCGTAAACGAGAACCGCACCTAATGTTCGTAGTCATTAGTAGATAATTATGAATAAATCTAAAACTTATGTTCAGTCCCCCACAGTTGAAGGAGGTGCTGCATGAGCGTATGGATTTGGGTCCTTGTCTTGATTGCGGCCATATGGGCAGCGCAGTGGGGAGCAGAACATTTGGCAAAGCCCCTGAAGAAGCTGCGGAAGCAGTGGGGCTTCTCCGTAGCGGCTGGAGGAGCCTTGGTGGGCGTGGCCGCCGCGAGCCCTGAGATCGGCATCAACATTGCCAGCGCTGTTACAGGCGTAGCCGATATCGGCCTGGGGACTATGTTCGGATCCAATGTCATTGCTATTCCCTTCATGGTGGTAACCGCCTACATTGCCACCCGCCACCTTAAAAAGGGAAATGCGGGCAAAGACCATGAGCAGCATGTGAAGGAGCACCTGCTGAAAGTAGATCACACCGCCGTAACCGTACAGGCACTCCCTTACCTGGTAATAGTCGCCGTAGTGGCCATCCTCACCGTGCCAGCGCAGTGGCGTGGGCTGCAGCCCACGGATGGCTGGATCATGCTGGGCGTGTACCTGGTGTACCTAGCGCAGGCCCTGCTTCGGGGCAGGAAGGAAGGGGAAAAGGTGGAGTGGAAAAAGAAGGAAATTTACCTAGCAGTGGCTGGCCTTGTCGCCCTGGGGCTGGGGGCTTTCTTCACGGTAAAGGCTACCGAGAATATCGTCGCCGCTTTGGGTATCTCCAAGATAGTAGGCGGCCTGTTTATTACAGCTCCCATGGCCGCCCTGCCGGAGATATTCGCCACCTGGAGTGTGGCTAAAACTGGGCAGATCACCTCTGCAGTCACCAGTGTGATCGGGGACCACGCCGTCACGATGACCGTCGCCTTCCTGCCCCTTGCCTTGGTGACCGTGCCTGTTAAAGATCTCACCCTGTACATCACCATCCTGAGCTTTGCGGGACTAGTGGGCATTCTGTACTCCGCCTTTATCCACTGGGGTGGAAAGAACGGGCGGCACGGCTTTAACCGCTGGCAGGTCTACACCCTGGGGGCTGTCGTGCCGGTGTATGTTGGGGTCATGCTGTTTGGGGTGCTCCAGGTGTTTGGCGGACCGTCTGGTGAAGGAGCTAACCTTTTTAAGGTGTACAACGAGGATAAGAACGACTACCTGGAGGACGGGGAGTTCTACAAGGCCGTGGCCAAGATAGGTTACTTCGAGACCTGGAACCAGGACGGCGATGCGTCCCTTAGCGAAGAAGAGTGGCGGGCTGGCATCAGCGAGAACCTGGGCGGGTACAAGGTTAACCAGATAGAAGAGCTCGGTGAGTGGGACCTGAACGGCGATAGCCAGATTTCGGAGGAGGAGTTCAGGGAGGGCCTGTTCGAGGCTGTAGACAAGGACGGGAACAGGCAGATAAGCGAAAGCGAGTTTGTAAGCCTGTATAGGGAGGGTATCAGGTCGCAGAAAGGGAAATAAAGCAAAAATCAAGAACTCTCTGTTGATAAAGCTGAACCTATAATCTTTATTAAACAAGTGTTTCATAAAACCTCTCATGCTATGAAAAAAGAGTTATATGGCTTGCCTTTTTGGATACTGATAAGCCTTTTTAGTTTAGGTCTTTCTGCCTGTAACCAAGGCGGCGAAGGAAAAGAGTTATATAAGGCCTACAATAAGGACAAGAACGACTTTTTAGATGATAAAGAGTTCTACAACGCGGTTGCCGAAGAGAAGTACTTTGAGAGGTGGAACCAAGACGGAGACCGTTCTTTGAGCGAAGACGAGTGGAGGGCCGGGGTAAATAATTATCTGGGCGGGTACAAGGTTTCCACAGTGGAAAAGTTCGGTGAGTGGGACCTGAACGGCGACAGCCAAGTTTCTGAGGAAGAGTTCAGGGAAGGTCTATTTGAAGTGGTGGACAAAGACCAGAACAGACAAATAAGTCAAAGCGAATTCACAAGCTGGACCAAAGAGGGAGGCGGACAGGAAAGCTAACAGAAGAGCCTAAGCAACGGTCTTCTGACATGTGAATGTGCTAATGAATATTCCGGTGACGCTCAACCTTTTTTACGCATAGGTTTCAGCTTACTGGTAGCAGGGACCACCATTTCTTTTAGTCCGTGCCGTTCCACTCTATCACCGTCTTAATGTCATCCACAGACCTGAAATTGAGGGCACTGCTGAACTGCTGATAACTGACACGGGTAGTAATAATATTTGTAGTCAGGTTCCCCCACCGCTGCTTGGCCCGCTGCAGGTCCTCAATGGCCAGCTCAAAATGCTGTATTCCCGCGTTCACGCTCCCAAGGATAATTTGGTTCTTCAGAACCATCTGTTTTATGAGCTCTGCTCCAAGTATGCAGACGGGGCGGTCGCCGTGCGGAATGCCTGTCATCACATATATTCCGTTGACTCCCAGCGCGTCGATCAGCTCAAAGCCAAGCTTGGCTATACCCGTGGCCTCAAAGATAAAGTCAACCTGTCCGTACCGTTCATCTATCTCCAAGGCACTCACCTTTCGGCCATCTAAATACTGGCCTCCCAGTTCCTTCAGTATCAAAGGCCTCTTCGTAGTCTCGTCTACGATGTCCATTCCGATCACCTCGGCGCCACGAAGTCTTAGGGCTACCGCTGCAAGCAAGCCGATGGGACCAAGACCGGCCACCAGCGTTTTTTTCCCCGCAAGCCACCCTTCCCCGGCGACCTCTGGCAGGCGCGCCGCTTGCACATTCTGCGCCTCGTCGATTGCCTTTTCTGCCACAGACATCGGCTCCGTCAGCACGCCCAGCTCCCTTATACTTTCCGGAACCTTCACCACGTAAAGCTCCTCCTCCACCACGTACTCCGTCTCATAGCCATTCAGGCCTTTGATTCCCCTTTCCTTATAGAGACCCGTGTAGCACATGTCGCTGCGGTTATTCCTGCAGGGCTTGCACAGCCCGCAACCCCTCCTGACTGTTACCACGGCCAGGTCCCCTACGCGAACGCTTCTTACCTCTGTGCCTATCTCCACCACCTGCCCCAGCATCTCATGCCCTATCACCAGCCCTTGGGGCCCGGCAGGCTCTTCCACGTTCTTCTGCACGACCTGCTCCCTGTCTGTGCCGCAGATACCCACCTCCAGTACGCTTAGTTTAACCTGATTAGGGAAAACTATCCTGGGCTCAGGCACATCGATTAAATCCAGCTGCCAGGAATGAGGTGTTAGGGACAGTGCTTTCATGGTATCTTCCTGTTATATTTTTTACTTTCCCGACTCTGCCTGTTCAGGCAGAGGTATTATTCCGCTCATCGTTTAGCTGCTCATTAAGAGACAGAGCGGCAGAGATGAGCCCTAAGTGGGTGAAAGCCTGCGGGAAGTTGCCCAGGTGCTCCCCCTTCAGGCTAAGCTGCTCGGCGTAAAGGCCCAGATGGTTGCCATAGCCCAACATTTTCTCAAAGTAATGCCGCGCCTTGTGCAGCTGCCCCGCGCGGGCCAGGCACTCCACATACCAGAACGTGCACATGGAGAAAGTTCCCTCGCCCCCCGAGAGCCCCTCTACCTCCTCATTAGGCCGGTAGCGGTAAACCAGAAAGTCCGAGACGAGCTCTTTCTCGATCCTGTCGAGGGTGGAGAGCCAGCGAGGGTCCTTGGGACTGATGAACCTCACCAAAGGCATCAATAGGGTGGCCGCATCCACCGTCTTTGCCCCCTTAAACTGGACAAAGGTCTGCAACTCTTCGCTCCAGAAGTCTGTGTGGATGGAGAAAAAAATCCTGTTCCGCTCCTTCTTCCACCTTTTAGGAAAGGGGTAGGAGTGCCTGCGGCCGATTTTCATGCCCCTGTCGATGGCGACCCAGCACATGAGCCTGGAGTAGAGGAACTCCCGCTTCCCGCCGCGCACCTCCCATATGCCCTCGTCCTCCCTGTGCCAATTGTCGCACACCCACTCTACCTGGCGCGAAAGGTCCTGCCAAAAGTGGTAGGAGATGCGCTCCCCGTACTTATCGAACAGGTACACCGAATCCAGTAGTTCGCCGTAAATGTCCAGCTGTACCTGCGCATAAGCTGCGTTCCCTATTCTCACTGGGCTGGAGCCCTTGTATCCCTCCAGGTTCGGAAGGATTGTCTCCTGCAGCTCTTGTCTGCCGTCCAGGGTGTACATCAATCCGAGGGCGCCGGCGTTGCCTATGTCATGGCACTGCCGCTCCACCCAGTTTACAAAGCTTTCTGCTTCCTTGGTGTACCCCATGCGCAGGAGGGAATAGACAGTGAAGGAGGCATCGCGGATCCAGGTAAAGCGGTAGTCCCAGTTGCGCGAGCCTCCCAGCTCTTCCGGAAGGCTGAAGGTAGGGGCCGCGACCATAGAGCCGTACTTGCAGGAGGTCATCAGCTTCAGCACCAGGGCTGACCGGTGAACTGTCTCCACCCAACGCCCACTATAGGAGCACTGCGCCACCCAATCCTTCCAGAAGTTTACCGTCTCAAACAGTCTTTCCTCCACAAATTCGGAGAGATCATCCAGCGGGGTATTCGGATCGGTTAGCAGTTCCAGTGTAAAATCCACATGCTCATTTAGGTTCAGCGTGAACTCTGCGCAGCCGTCGTCCGCACGCACCTCAAGGGGAACTGAGCTGACCAGCCGGAGCACAACACCATCCGGACCCTCGCTGCGAAAGATAAGCTCCCGGTCGTTCTGCTCCAGCCGATGGGCGCTCCTGCCGTAGTTAAAGCGCGGCGCGCACTCCATTCTGAACTTCATGCACCCTGTCACGCCACTGACGCGCCTTATGAGTACATGGCCAGGGTACAAAGGATCCACGGGCATGAAGTCCGTGACCTCCGCCACGCCCTCATCCGAGAGAAAGCGGGTTAGGAGCACGTTCGTCTCCGGGAGGTACACCTGCTTGTTCCTCACCTCGCCATCAGTAGGGCAAATTCGGAACGCACCGCCTTTCTCACTGTCGAGCAGGGCGGCAAAAACAGAAGGCGAGTCAAAGTTAGGGAAGCAGAGGAAGTCGATAGACCCGTTCAGTCCGACGAGGGCAACCGTGTTAAGGTCACCGATCACGCCGTAGTTCTCAATAGGCTGGTATTGCATTCAGTTGTATCGTTAACAGTACATGACAGATGAGTTTAAAGCTTGACGCAGCTTACATTCCAGAGGGCGGTTCCGGTATGCTGGGATACCCGCCTAACCTGCTGGTGGAGCGGTAGGAGGCAATGTACTCGTTCGGCCCGAACGGGTGACCGCCAAAGCCGTTCCGCATCATGGCAATGGCCTTGGCCCATACCTTGTCTTTTTCGCGGGAGGCAATCAGTTGCATAACCGCCTGCGAAATGACGGGCACGGGCACCTCCATGTGCATGGCATCGTTTACCAGCCAATTGACCTCCCCGGTATCCTCCACATAACCCGGCACGTTCTCAAAGCCCCCCCGCTCGTGGTAGATTTTCCCGAGCAGCTCTATCAGCCAGGACCGGATGACAGAGCCATGATTCCATGCCTCTATGATACCGGGCAGGTTTAGTTGCTCACGGTAGCTGGCAAGCAGGTCCACACCTTCCCCAATCGCCTGCAGCATCCCGAACTCAATCCCGTTGTGCACCAGCTTTGTGAAGTGGCCGGCGCCCGGAGGGCCTGCATGGACATAGCCCCCCGGGTACAGCAAGGCTCTTGAACAGGGGCTCAAAGAGAGCTACCACCTCCTGCTCACCTCCGACCATAAAGCAGGCCCCGTTGCGAGCGCCCTCCACTCCGCCGCTCGTGCCGCAGTCTATGAAGTTGAAACCCTGTGCTTTTAGCCATTGGTGCCTTCTCAGGGAGTCGCCCCAGTAGGAGTTTCCACCGTCCACAACTGTATCACCCGGCTGCAGCACCTTGGTGGTTTCCGCTAGGATGTCCTCCACAATAGGGCCGGCGATGACATAGATGAAGATCACACAGTTTGCAGGCAGGTTCTCCCGCAGCTCCTGCAGGGAGAGACAGTTCTTCAGGCCAGCGGCGATCAGCTCGTTGGTTGCGCCCGCTTTATCGTATCCAACTACTCTGTAGCCTTTCTCCAGGGCCTGCAGGGCAAGGTTCCCTCCCATTCTGCCCAGCCCTATAATCCCGATGGTTTCTGTTTCCTTCATGTATGCTTTTTATCTAAAGCTTTCCGTTTTACTTATAAATAATTCGCTCACACACCACTATACTACAGGTGTGTCTCATTTTCCTCATACCCTCTGCTCTCCAGCTGAACTGTCGTGTGCGAGATTTTGAACCTGGAAGTGACGTCTTGGCTTATTCTTTTAAGCATCTCATTATTTAAGGCACTGTTGTCAGTGGCCACAACGACATGGGCACTCATGGCATTGACACCTGATGTCAGAGACCACACATGCAAGTCATGCACTTCCTCAACTCCCTCCAATGCCGCAATGCTTTTGCGCAGCTCCTCTATGTTCACGTCTGAAGGGGTACCTTCCAGCAATACTCCCACGGCCTCTTTTAGCAACACCCACGTGCGGGGCAGAATAAAAAGCCCTATACCAGCTGATAGAATGGGGTCAGCATAGTACCAGCCGGTCGTCCACATGATGACACCCGCTATAATAACCCCCACAGAAGTGAGCATGTCTGAGAGCACTTCGAAGTAAGCCCCCTTCATGTTCAGGCTCTCCTGAGACCCCTTGCGCAGGATATACATGCCTGCCAGATTTACCACCAAGCCAATGGTTGCCACAAGCAACATAGCTTTGCTTTCCACCTCGGGTGGGTCCAGAAAGCGCTGGTATGCTTCATACAAAATGTAAAGAGAGATACCGATGAGTATCACCGCATTAGCCAGCGCAGCCAGAATCTCTGCGCGATAATACCCGTAGGTGCGCTCAGGAGAAGCCGGCCGTTCGGCCAACATAATGGCAATGAGGGCAAAAGCCAGTCCCCCTACGTCGGTTAGCATGTGACCGGCGTCAGCAAGCAAGGCAAGGCTACCTGTTAAAAGGCCTCCAACCACCTCGGCGATCATATAAAGCAAAGTAAAGGTCAGTACCAGCTTGAGCCGTCCTTTGTTTTGGCTACTTGCAGATACAGCATGTCCATGTGCCATAAACTCATCTTTCATTGTACAGATAAGGTTGTACGGGGTGCGCTTTCAATATGTTAAGTGCAGACTCACGGGAACACACGAAGCAGTGTATACGTACAGGTCCAAGAGCAAACTGCGTTATGGTACAAGCTATAGAAACAGGTAAATCCGACTTGGTGGCCTTGAAGTTTACAGGCTCACTGGATAAAGAAGACTATACCCTAATCGTTCCGTCAATGGAGGAGAAGATCGACCGTTTCGGGAAAATCAGTCTTTACTGGGAGATGGATAATGTGGAAGGCTGGGAGCCTGGGGGGCTGTGGGAGGACCTTAAATTTGATATTCAGCACACAAACAATTTCAACAGAATCGCAATCGTCGGTGACAGGAATTGGGAAAATTGGATCACAAAGCTAATGAAGCCTTTCACGAGCGCAGAGGTTAAGTACTTTGACCTGCAGCAAAGGGAGGAGGCCATGGCATGGGTGCGTCAGTGATCTGATTTTCGCATAAGACCTCCTTCAGAGTCGGGTGGTGTATACTGTGCCCGAGCTTAAATTACAAATAAATGTATTGTCGCGGATGCAGCCCCAATTAATCTAAGAAACGGCATATCCTGTGGCTGCTCCCCTGATCGTGCTACATGCCTTAAAGGGAGACCGGAAGGCTTTATATAACGGCAGGAAGATCAGTTAGGCTTAGGCGAACAAAATTCCATTTTGCAGTGCAGCGTTAGGCTCAGACAGGTTCTTACTTGTGCGGCAGCTTTTACTGGTACTATCTGAAAAATTTATACTTAAGCTTTATATGTATACGCTGCCTTAACCATTCTCGGCAACTGCTCTTAAGCACATGCACAGCCAATAGAGTGGACGGTTACTAAGTCGCTGGCGAGCAATTCTGCAAATTATTTTTTTCCGTTCCCCTCGTCTTCCCCTGCATTTATATCCTCCTTCATATCCTCAATAGACTCCACGTTCTGGCTCCTTCCGCCCGCCACAACATGTGGTTTGTCACCTGTACTCGGGGTATGGCTGTCTGCGTGCGTCTCTTCACCTGCATGTGTCTCTTTATTTGATTTCAGCTGATCTCTTTTATTGTTTTGCTCATTCATACACTTGGCTATTTTGTTTGCTCTTCTCCTATACGTATCAAGGCCAAAGCATGACTGATCGTTATTTATATTTGTTGAATAAAAACCCAAATATTAAATTCTAAATACATACACATCTGTGCCTGTTCTAAAATCGCTCAGTATTTTTCCTTAAAGTACTATGTGAAGTCGGGAGCGGCTACTTGTTTGGCTCTGGCTAAAAGGAAACAAGCCACTATGGTGCGGTCTTCTCGGCTGTCTCCAGCTGCTCAGCATCCTAACTATTCTCATCTTAGGTCTACTTCAGAAAACAAGCCCCTTTCTTAAATGGAACTTGTAAAGACCTTCCTGAAATCTGGGCTGGAATGTATAAGCCTATGCGAGGCATGGGCATTTGATGAATTAACTGGCGCTCTCGTCGGAGAATCCCGTACAGAAAAATATTAATCAGGAAATTTATTCCCCGAAACTATTTCAAAATAGGAAGAAACACTATGGGAAAAGCATTGCCTCTTCAAATCGTCATCCTGTTATGCCCAGAGGGTAGCACGCATTTGCCAGCATGTTAAGCTCTATCTCAATCACCACATTCGCCCCTGTTAAGTGCTATTCTTCCAAATAAACTGCAAGTAACGTAAACAAGGCAAAACCTCCTGCCAGAGCGAACGCTGCCCACTTCGAGTCCGGCCTGTCATGGGCCTCTGTTAGCATCTCTTCGATAGATACCGTCAGCAGGATGCCCGCCACAAAAGCCAAAAGACTCAACTTTACCACTTCCTTGCTGTCTTTTACGCCCCAGTACCCCACAGTTGCCCCCAAGAAGATAGGAATGGCAAAAGAGGCGGAGAGCAGCAGGCGCTTCCCTCTCTTCACCCCCTTTGATTTAAAGGTGGCGATGGTGGCGAAGCCTTCTGGAATGTCTGCCGGAACCTGCCCAATGGCCAGCAGCAGTCCCAGGCTCGCGGCCACCGTGGAGCCCGTGCCAATCATAATGCCGTCGCTGAACAGGTCAATCGCCACGCCGATGTAGATGGCTATCGCCGCACTCATGCCTTTTTTGCTTTCCCCGCCAAACCTGCTCTGCACGTAGCCAACGCCCTGGTCCAGAAAGACAAAGAACACGCTCCCGGCCACAAACGCCAGCACCGGAATGAAGGGTTGCTCTGCCTCCAGGGCTTGCGGCATCAATTCCAAGCCGATCACAGCCAACACGATGCCTGCGGCTGTATGCAAGGCCAGGCTCAGAGTTTTCTCCGACACTTTAAATACTTCTGCCAGCACGCCTCCGAAAAAGTTCCCGAGAGCAGGCATGGCCGCGTATAGTAGCACCTGTAGGTAATCATTCATGGCGACTTAGCAAAGGATTTAGCCTCTATACTGGATTTGTACTTTACAGGTTCACATTACAACTGGGGCCGCGTTCCTTCCAGGCACAGGAGGAAACACATGCTGCCTAAGATCCTGTGCATGCTCAAGAGTGCATCGCCCTGTTATCCACGGCCAAACTGGCTTCTTTCACAGACTCATAAAAAGTAGGGTGCGCGTGAGAGAGCCTGGCGATGTCCTCTGCCGCCGCCCTGAAGGCCATGGCTGTCACGGCCTCCCCAATGATGTCCCCTACGCGAGGACCTATCATATGAACCCCCAGCACTTCATCCGTATCCTTGTCAGCAATCACTTTTATAAGACCCTCCAGGTCGTTGTTCATACGTGCCCTGGCGTTGGCGCGGAAGGGGAAGGAACCTGACTTATACGCCCTACCTGCTGCCTTAAGTTCCTCTTCGGTGTAGCCCACACTGGCTACCTCCGGCCAGGTGTAGACCACGTTTGGGATAAGCAGCGGATTAAGCTGTGGCTTCTGCCCTGCCAACAGCTCCGCTACAAAGACTCCCTCCTCTGAAGCCTTATGGGCCAGCATAGGGCCTGGTATCACATCTCCGATAGCATATACTCCCTTTGCGGTTGTCTCCAGGTTCCCGTCCACTACAATCCTTTCTTTGTTATCTAACGCTACCCCGGCTGCTTCCAGATTCAAGCCGCTGGTGTAGGGTTTTCTACCTACGGCCACCAGGCAAATGTCCCCCTCCAGTTCTAACTGGCCTCCTGTAGCGTTCTCTGCCTGCACCAACACCCTGTCCGCGTCTGCCAGTACCGACCTGACCTTGTGCTGCAGGTGGAACTTAATGCCCGTCTTGGACAGCGCGCGCTGCAGCTCCTTTCCCATAGTCCGGTCCATGCTCGGGATGACGGCATCAGCAAATTCCACAACATCTACCTTTGACCCTAACCTTGCATAAACAGAACCGAGCTCTGCTCCGATGACGCCTGCCCCTATAATAATTAGGGACTTGGGTATCTCCTTTAATGAAAGGGCCTCGGTGGAGGTAATCACCCGCTTCTTGTCTAGTTGGATGAATGGCAGGGAAGAAGGCTTTGATCCGGTGGCAATGATTACTTTCGCCGTGTCCACCTCCACAGGTGCACCTTCCCCCTTTACCTGCAACCTGCTGGGGTTTATGAAGCTGGCGACCCCCTGAATAACGTCCACCTTGTTCTTTTTCATCAGGTAGGCCACTCCATCTACTGTCTTCTGCACAACGTCGGCCTTATGGGCAACCATCTCCCCAAAGTCCACCCGGAGGTTATCCAGCCCAATGCCGTGCATCCCAAACTTGTGCTTTGCATCATAGAAACGCTCCGAGCTATCCAGAAGCGCTTTGGAGGGTATACAGCCAACGTTAAGGCAGGTTCCGCCAAGCGCGCTGTATTTCTCTATAAGGGCAGTCTTCATTCCTAGCTGGGCACAGCGGATAGCGGCCACATACCCCCCGGGGCCTGACCCGATCACAGTTACATCATATTTCATAATTTATCGCTTTGTTGTTTCTGTCCTTTTGCTCTTTTCCCTCCAGAGTAGGCCATTCTCTATGTCAGGCCCTGGTTTAACTAAACCCATTCCGCCATGGTGCGCAAAGTGTGCCACATTGTCGCCTCCCACACTGAGCACTTATTTATTATTACTAAGGACATCATACCCTCCGTTGACATAAATAGTTTGGCACGGCCCGAACTGCCTTGTAATAACTGCCAACACCCTAGCTATCACTCAAGATAGTTTCATAGAAATAATCTACTTCGGTCCAATAGAGATACCTTCATCGAAGAACAGTTTAAATTTTAGTCAAACTTCATCCGTTGGATTCTTACGACATTTTGGATAGGCAGAAAGGCAATGCTCCATCGGCAAACACCGTTACTAACTCAATAGCTATGCCTTCGAATCCTACAACCAGTACCATTGCTCTTCCCGCCAACCCTTATTCGCCAACCTACTCCTGTGTTAAAAACATGAAAGGCGCACATATACGCTAGAAAATACTACACTGCCTTTCAGGAAACTGTAAAATGGAACAAACAGATTAGTTCTACTTGTTCTGTTATTAAAGAACCATATGCAAAGAAAATATTTCATCCGATCCGTAAGTTTTATTTTAGCTGCCTTTGTTGTTTACTTTAGCATGAGCTTTATCCTCAAAGGCAGTGAGCCGACCTCAGTTAAGGCAGCAACAATAGAGCCAGTTAAGGCAGCAACAATAGAGCCAGTTAAAGTGAGCAAGATAGCAGGGTACGTACCTGCTAATACTTACAAAGCAGATGCCTTCCCTTTACAGACTTTTGAGCGATATGTAGAGAGCAGTTACCAAGCAGCTGGTTTAGCACAATCGGGGCTTTCGCTCGAAACATTTCGGGAAGCGGTAACGGGTTACCACAATATGATGTCTGCTGGCTTGCTATCTAAAGAAAAACCTTTGGTTACAGTTATCGATTTCAATCAGTCCAGCAAAAAGCGTCGCCTCTGGGTCATTGACATGGAAGCACGCGAGGTGTTGTACAATACCTGGGTGGCCCACGGCCAAGGCAGCGGTGGCGAATTCGCCACTACTTTCTCGAACACACCCGGTTCCTACCAGAGCAGCCTCGGCTTTTATCTTACCCGAGGCACTTATGAAGGGAAGAATGGTAATTCTTTGAAATTAGAGGGGCTTGACACGGGGTTCAACACCAACGCCCTGCAAAGATACATTGTCGTGCATGGGGCGGCTTATGCAAACGCAGATGGGATCAAGGTCAACGGACGCCTTGGGCGTAGCCAGGGCTGCCCTGCTCTGCCTTTGGATCTTGCTCAACCCATCATCAAGACTATAAAAAATAAAACACTGCTTTACATTGACGGCCCCTCTAAAACCTATTCTTCTTCCTATTTAGATATAGAGCAGGCAGCCCTTTGCCTCAGCATGGACAAAAAAGGCGAAGATCATCTTCAGGCATAACATAGGGCACAGAGGTATAAGTTATAGGCTAAAGTAGTAGACATTGATCAGCCTTAATGTACTGCCACCCATTGGTTTACTTAGGCTACTTCTGGCAGGAAAGTTGCACTAATTAGTGTATGGAACGGATAAAGCTAAAAGCGACGTTAGTACGACTTTAACTTCCTTCTTCTTTGTAAGGTGGAACGTTTGAGTCGGATAACATATTTACCCTAAAAAACTTAAAACAAAACCCAGTAGACTGTTAGCAAGCTTCAAATCCAGGAACTTCTTTCGACTCGAAGCATGGTTTTATTATTTGCCGCATTTTAATTACCAAAAAGTATGAAAAGAATATCAAACTTGATTTTTACTTTAGTTGTAGTGTTACTTTCAGCAATATCTGTACACGCGAAAGGAAATCACGGGCACCAGCCAGCCATTGAAAATTTGGAAGATAAATATAAGGAGATCGGGGCTACGGCTACCTATGTTGTCGCAAATGGCGTGCCGGTAGCTCAGGAGTTGCGTTTCTTGGAGGAAGAGGAAGTGGAGCTGCCTGCAAACAGCAGCCTTCGGCAAATAGCGCTGGTTCGCCATGGAGAGCCTGACTTGCTGAAAACAGGTAAATTTTCTTATAACCAGGCCAGGCAGTTCGTTCAGGACTATGATAGCGTGGGGATAGTAGTGCCGGATACTCCCTTTTTAAAAGTTGAGAACCCGGATGACATCGCTGTCTTCGCCAGCTCTATTAATCGCGCCAAGGCAACAGCAAACTATATTTTCGGGGCAGACAGGGAAATGACTGTTTCACCCGATTTTCGGGAATTTGAAACGGCTATGGGCAAGCACAGCCCCAACATGAGCATGCCCATTAATTTTTGGACCACCACAGCCCGTATTAAATGGATGCTGGGCATAGACCGGCAAGGAGCCGAGAGCTTTGCTGATGCCCGAAAACGGGCACGGAAGGCAGCACAGCAGTTGGCCAGTGCAACTGAAGAAACGTCTAAAGTGGTTCTGGTAGCACACGGTTTCCTAAACCGCTATATAAAGCAGAACCTAGAAGAGATGGGATGGCATGTCGTGCAAGACGGGGGAAGTGGTTACTTGTCCAAAATCATTTTAGCCAAGATAGAGCCGCAGGAAAGGGGGAGTGAAGGCGCTTCAATCGCAACCCGCTGAAATAACCGTTAAGCATTTTCGCAAATAGTTCGAGACAGAATAAGACTGAGGCTGGGGTACCGATTCTCTTCTCATTAATAGCGACAAGTAAAATTTCTACAACTAAGGCAAGCCTAAGTATTGTTAAACCTGTTTAAAGTTTTCGAAGACTCATTTCAGCTTTGGTGATGCCCCTGATAGCAACCTATACAGTTTGTAAATTGCCTACGTCGATTTCATCTTCATTGCGGCATTTAGGATACAGTCCCCTTATTTTTACTCTGATACATACTTTAAATAGGTTCTTCCAGTTGCAAGTTAATGCCATCACTACTACCGGTTCTGTTGGTAAATTTTCAGAGTTGATAATAAGCTGTAGTAGGTGCCAACTTTGGTGGTTCGCACGCGACCATTTGCATCAGGTTTATCTCAATCGTGTTTGCCAACGCTGTAACAGGTGTATCCGTGGGCATGTTCTCGAAAGGGTCTTGCATGAATATGGCCGTTCTTTCTATAAGCAGGAATACTCCCGCAAAGAGGGTAGTAACCACTACTTCCATCGCAATAGAATAGTCGCTAAGGCCAAGAGGCAGCAGTGTAGCAAAGATGTAGATCAGAAAATGTAGCAGCATACTATAATTCCCGGGGAAAACAGTGTTTTTGATACGCTCACATTTCCCCATGGAGTCGCATAGCCTTGCAATGGTGCTATCAATCTGAATCTGCTGAAATGGATTTAGCTGCCCATCCAGATAAAGCATTCTGACTTCCTCAGAATGCTTTGATAGTAGCGCATTTGGGATATTAGCATGATTTTCATAACCTTCAGCATACTGCTTTACCTTATCAGAGAATGGAAGCTTTCTCAGGGCTTCTCCTAAAGCATAGCACCAGGCTGCCTGTCGCTTTGCAAAGGAGTTGACCATATTATCTTGGGGAGACACAAAGGTTTGCAGCTGCCTTATGAGTGTGCGGGAATCGTTGACAATGGCTCCCCACACAGTTCTTGCCTCCCACCACCGGTCGTACGATTGATTGATCCTGAATGCCAGTAACAAGGACAAAGCCGTTCCCAGTAATGTCGGAATTGTCAACGGGAGGGATATTTCCTCCAGATATGAATGGTGATCGAGAATTCCAATTGCAACCGAGTAAGCTACGATAGCCAATAGCTCGTACTTCGTCTTACTGAGCAGCAAGCCAAGAGGTACTTTATTTGTTATTAACATTGTCTATTTTTTCTTGTACGCCAGCAGCCTGAGCGCATTAAACACCACCAGCAAAGTAGAGCCCTCATGTATTAATACTGCTACGCCGATGTTGGCGAGCCCCAATATGGTGGAAGGGATTAGTACTGCAACGATACCCAAGCTTACCCATAGGTTCTGTTTAATGATACTTTTGGACTTGCGGCTCAAGCCGATGGCAAAGGGCAGGTTCTCCAGTTTGTCCGACATCAGGGCGATATCGGCCGTTTCCAGGGCCACATCCGAGCCCGCAGCTCCCATGGCTATGCCGACGGTGCTATTGGCCATAGCCGGGGCATCATTTACCCCATCCCCTACCATGGCCACCTTACTTTCCTGTTGCCGAAGCTCCTTAATGGCCTCCACTTTCTCTTCGGGCAACAGGCTTCCCCATGCATCAGTGAGGCCGATCTGTTTGGCCACCGCATCCGCCACTTTCTGGTTGTCGCCGGTCAGCATAATCATCCGCCTGATACCAATCTTTTTCAGCTCTTCCAGGGTCGCTCTAGCCGCTGCCCGCGGCGTATCCATTAAGGAGATAATGCCGATGTAACGGTCGTTTTCACGTACTAGCATGGTGGTGTTGCCTTCTGCCTCCAGCAACTGCACTTTGCCAACCAGTTTCTGTGAGGGCTTGGTGGCATCCAACTCCTCAAAAAGCTCCAGATTACCTATATACACCTTGTTACCAGCCAGAGAGGCCTTGATGCCCTTCCCCAGTACAGCCTCTAGGTGTTCCGCATCAGGAACAGGAATATCCTTCAGCCTTTCTTTCCCGTCCCTGACGATGGCTTTGGCCAAAGGGTGGTCACTCAATGCCTCTACAGCTACGGCTTTTTTCAGCAGGCCATCTTCTGGCTCATTGTTCCAGGGAATAACATTGGTGAGTTTAGGTTTGCCTTCTGTCAATGTTCCCGTCTTGTCAAAGGCCAGGGCGGTCAGTACGCCCAAATCTTCTAGGGGCCTTCCGCCCTTGATGAGCACACCGCCACGGGCAGCCCGTGCCACTCCGCTCAGTACGGCGCTTGGCGTGGAAATGGCCAGGGCACAGGGACTGGCGGCCACCAACACGGCCATGGCCCTGTAAAAGCTGGCGCTGAATGGCTCGTCAATCACCAGGAAAGCGAAGTGCAGCAGCACAACGAGTATAAGCACGGAGGGAACGAAATACCTCTCAAATTTATCCGTAAACCGCTGGGTAGGCGATTTCTGGGTCTGCGCCTCGTTTACCAGTTTTACCAGCCGCGAAAGGGTGGAGTCTCTGGCTTCCTTGATCACTTTCACCTCCAAGGTGCTGTTCCCATTGATAGTGCCGGCGAACACGCGGTTCTCATCCTTAATCTCGCTTTCCGCATTATACGTTTGCTCCGGATCACCCACCGGCTCCTTATCCACCGGCACACTCTCTCCGGTAATAGGTGCTTGGTTTACGCTGCTCTGCCCTTTAACGACCACACCGTCAGCCGAGATTTTGCTGTTAGGCCTTACCATGATCACGTCGCCGAGGCGCAGTGTTTCGATGCCCACCTCCTCGGTTTTACCGTTCTTTTTGAGCAATGCTGTTTTGGGTGCCAATTCCGCCAGCGCTGCAATAGACTTGCGGGCCTTATTCATGGCATAATGCTCTAAGGCATGTCCCAGACTAAAGAGGAAAAGCAGCAACGCCCCCTCGGCCCATTCTCCCAAAATAGCGGCCCCAATAGCCGCCACCAGCATCAGGAAGTCGATCTCGAAGTTCTTTTTAAGTATCTCCTCTACCGCCTCCTTGGCCGTGAAGAACCCCCCGAAGAAGTAGGCCCCGATATAGAGCGCTAGGCTTACCCCGCCAGGCACCCCCTCTACAAAACTCAACCCGAAGCCAGTGCCCAGCAGAGCGCCGCAGGTGATAGAAAAGATGAGCTCTGTATTTTTTCCAAGGATCCCGCCGTGTCCATGTGTGTGCTCATGGCCGTGTTCATTATCTGGCTCCAGCTTTTCTTCTAATCTTTCCATCTCTTCCGCTACGGCCCCGTCCTGTCGTTCGCCAGTGCGGCTTGCATAATCTGCTGCGCTCAGGGAAGTATCCGTAATCCTTAATCCTTCTTCCCGGATGACTGAGAGTATCTTTTCTTTATTGGTTCTGGACCTGTCATACTCCAGGCGCACCATCCCCGAGGCGGCTACCGAGGCCTGCAGCACGCCATCGGCCTGCAGCAGAGTTTGCTCCAGGTGGCGGGCATGGCGGGCATGGCGTATGCCATCTATGGCGATAAGGCCATGCCCAACTTTTTCGGTAAGTGAAGCCCCCGTTTGCCTAGCCAGTGCCTCAATGCGGGCCATGGAGATCTCATCCGGATTGTAGTGAAAGCAGAGCTGCGGCACGCCGTCCTCCTGCCCGGTGGAGACATGTACGCTTTCTATGCCTTCCCGGCCCTGTAGCCGGCCCATTAGCTCACGCACACAGCGGTCTTTTTCATCCGGCACTTCAGGAAGAATGAGAGGTATTTCTATTTTAAGCTTTTCCATTGATCTTATACGTTTTATACAGCCTACGTGAATACCTTCTTGCAAATTACCTATCAGCCTGCAATGAGGCAGAATTTGGGTGGACTCAGGAGCGCCCGCTCTCTTCCAGCCAGGCTGTATGGCGCTTTACTGTTCTTAAGGCAAAGGCCAGTACAGCTGCCAAGAGGAGAATCGTGTAGCTCCCTTGGCTCAGGCCAAACCGGCCTGTAAGGAAATACTGCCGCCACATCTCCACATAAGCAAAGCCAATCACAGCGTTCAGCGCCCCCGGGTACTCCCGCCTTAAGACCGACTTGACAGAGAAGGGGATAGCGGTTGGCCGGTAAAGCCTGAGTGATGGTACAAAGGCGGGTGTCTTCTGCGCCCAGTGCAGGTAAGTCGCCCCAAACTTCCGCTCCAGGAAGCGTTCTTCTGCAAACATGATGCGCTTTTAATAAATCCAGAATAATAAGCTGGCTATCAATATAAAGCAAATGTTTCCGGCAAAAACGACTATCCCGATCCACATGAGGTAGTTGCCCAGGTAAAGCGGGTGCCGTACCATGGAATACATGCCTGCCTGGTTGAGTTCCTCTGCCACCTGCCCTTTGGTGTTTCTGCCGGAAGTGCCCCGCGGGGTCGTGCCAATCACGTAGGCCCGTATCAGAAATCCAACAAGCGAGAGCATAATCCCTCCCCAGCTTAGCAGGAGGCGGGTAGATGGGGCATAGGTAGAATAGGGAGTGAAGTACATAGCGGGCAAAACTAGCGCAAACAGCAGGACAGGTAGCCACCCTCTGCGCTTAAACAGAAAGTTACCAGTAGCTTCCAATGAAAACACAAGAGCCATATAGGAGATGTAATTGTTGCGAATTATTAAAATTGTTGTGAAATTATTTAAACTTCATCCGCTGTATCCGCACGGCATTAAGTATAGCCAGGAAGGCAACGCCCACATCGGCAAATACCGCCTCCCACATCGTGGCTAGGCCACCGGCACCGAGTATCAGCACAATCGCCTTCACGCCAAAGGCCAGCGAGATGTTCTGCCACACAATCTGCTTTGTTTTCTTCCCGATATTGATGGCCGTGGCGATTTTGGAAGGATGGTCTGTCTGGATCACGACGTCTGCTGTCTCAATAGCCGCATCTGAGCCTAAACCTCCCATGGCCATGCCTACATCGGCCAGCGTGATTACGGGCGCATCATTGATGCCGTCTCCTACGAATGCCACCGTGCGGCCTTCCGCTTTGAGCTTCTCCACCTGGCTTACCTTATCCTGCGGCAGCAGGCCGCCGTGTGCCTCGTCCAGTTTCAGCTCGCCAGCCACCTTCTGCACAATGGAGTCCTTGTCACCCGAGAGCATCACCAGTTTTTTCACGCCCAGTTCCCGCATTCGGCTCACGGCAAGCGGAGCATCTTCCTTTACCTTATCGGCAATAGTGATGTAGCCGGCGTAGGTACCACCCACAGCCACAACCACGATCGTTTCCACGATCTCCTTCAGGCTTGGGTCATAAAGAACACCAAACCTCTCCAGCAACCGGGTATTTCCAACTAGCAGCTCTTTGCCGTCCACCTTTCCTTTCAGCCCATGTCCGGATATTTCCTCCACCTGGCCAACTGTGTGCTGCCTGTACGTATCTCCGGCCTCGGCCACGATGGCCTGCGCGATCGGGTGCGTGGATTTACTCTCGAGCGCAGCAACCGCTGAGAGAAACCATCCCTTATCATCCAGAAAAGTTTCCACCTGCCGCACCTGAAACACCCCCTCCGTCAGGGTGCCGGTCTTGTCCATGACTACCGTGTCCACCTGGGTCATCAGGTCCAGGAAGTTAGAGCCCTTAAAAAGCAGGCCGTTGCGCGAGGCTGCCCCGATACCGCCAAAATAGCCGAGTGGAATGGAGATCACCAGTGCGCAGGGGCAGGAGATCACCAGGAAGATTAGCGCCCGGTACAACCACTGATTAAAGTCGTAAGCCTCCACGAAAAAGTACGGGATGAACACAAGGCCCACAGCCAGGAAGAAGACGATGGGCGTGTACACTTTGGCGAACCGGGTGATGAACTGCTGTGTTTTGGCCTTGCGGCTGCCAGCTTCCTCTACCAGCTTCAGTATTTTTGAAAGGGCGCTGTTCTCATAGGCAGAGGTTACCCGAAGCTCGATCACCCGGTCCAGGTTGATCATACCCGCCAACACTGTCTCGCCTTTCTTTTTTGTATCGGGCTTTGATTCTCCGGTAAGCGCGGCGGTATTGAAGGAGGAGCGCTCGGAGAGCAGCTCCCCGTCCAGGGCCACCCTCTCGCCAGCCTTCACCTGCACCACCTCGCCTACCTGCACTTCTTTGGCCTTCACCGTCACTATACCATTGTCCGTCACCAGCCCCACCTCATCAGGCCTGTTGTCGATCAGCGCTTTGATGGAGCGGCGGGAGCGCAGCACAGCCGCCTCCTGAAAGTGTTCCCCGATCACATAGAAAAGCATCACGGCTACACCCTCTGCATACTCCCCGATGTAGAAGGCACCCAGCGTGGCCATGCTCATCAAAAAGAACTCGTTAAAGAAGCTACTGCGAAGGCTCTTGATGGCGTGCCAAACCACACGCCAGCCCACCAGCACATAAGCAATGGCGTAGCTCAGGAACCGCACAGAGCCGGTGAACCAGGGCGTATCGAGGTAATCCAGGAGGATACCCCCCAGCAGTAAAACAAGGCTAATAGCCGTAGGAACATACGAGGACTTTGCCTCTTCTTCGGCATGATCATGCTCATCGGCTCCTGCAAACTTTGCTTTACCGTCTGCTGAGCAACACTCTGTGCCTACATTGGGTCCAGAAGCTTCGGCTGTTCGGGGCGAGGTGATCTCCAGGGGCTTAAAGTCCTCTTCTATATTCTTGCTTTTATTCCGTTCCTTTTTCATAGTTTATTGATTAGTTATTAACACAACCTTTTATAAGTCAATTGTAAGCGGACAGTTCGTGCAGCTTATTTTATTGAGCCTGTTCACTTTTGTGGTTATGTAATATATATGTGCAGGCCCTTTCCTGCATACGCCTCTAAACTTTCATTCAACTTGAGGCTCAATAAAACACCTTTTCAATATACTCCAGCACCTCCCTGACATCCAGTTCCAGTATACGCTTCTCTGCACGTATGTAAAAATGCGCCCGCTCCCCCACATGCACGTAAACAGGCGAGGGAGAGCGTTTCACCTGAACGCGGCATATATCTTTCCCACTAATTGTGTAAAAGTTAACCTTTAATAAAAGACAACAGCTAGGGTCTAGCATATCTTGCACCGCCTTCAGGAGATACTGATTAAAATGTTTCTGATGTGGCTTTCCCAACTCCTGATAATCCTCTTCCAGTCCACTGCATGTGCCTTCTTTGTTCACACCAATAAAGAGGTACCCTCCTTGCGTGTTCATCAGTCCGGCAATAATTTTGGCTACCGCCTGTTCAGGGCTTGAATAGGAGCTTTGCTGTCTATCAGGCCCCAACAGCCGTGGCAGTAAGGCTACCATTTGGCTTTCACCTTTCGTGAGGAGGGTAGCCATCTGGTGTGTGACATAAAGCTCCTTCATTGCCTGAAGCTTTTTATTGCCGATCAGCACTCTTAATATAAAAGCTGCTATTAGCAGTCCAATTAATACCCAGATTAGATACGGCTCTGATTTCTGAAACGGGGAGCTGCCTTTAAGTGTCAAGGCAGCTTTGCCCAGCCAGGATACTTCCTGATGTTGCGCCTCAACACCACCTATGGAAAGTATTAGGGGAAATAAGGACAACGCAGCTACAGCTATCCACGCCCCTATCCACACAATAGTCAGTTTTCTGCTCATTTTACCCTAATATCTATTTTGATAGACAACACCCTTGGAAATAACTCTTCCTGGTATATATTTCTGCCTATACATGCCTGGTAAAGCCCACATCTGTTAAACTGGGGAGAAGACTGCTACACCCTTAAGTGACACATTGGTCACAAATGCCTTTCACCACCATGTTTATCTCCTCTAACCGAAATCTGTGCGGGAGCTGTATACCAGGCACTTTAACCTTTGGAAGGCAGTAAGTTTCTTTGCAGGAGTTGCAGTAAAAATGCACATGCAGGTCCTCCATCGCACAAGTGCAGTCTTCCTGGCACAAGGCATACTTGGTTAGTCCCGCTCCGTCAATAATCTGATGTACCAGCCCTTTCTCCTCAAAGGTCTTGAGCGTGCGGTATAGCGTGACACGGTCCACTTGCTCAAAACCCGCTTCCATTTCACTCAGACTAACGGCTGTTTGCTGCTCAGTGAGTTTTTCCAGCACCAGCAGGCGCATGGCCGTAGGCCGGATGCCCCTGCTTTTCAGCCTAATTTCAAGATCTTCCGGCATTGCTTTTATCTGTTTACAACCAACCGAACCATATGTTTTTCAATCAAAGCGCTTTATCGATTCTCCCGTCTTGATGCGGTAAGCGCTTTCAATTTCAGTCGTGTAGATGATGCCATCGCCTGGTTCCGGCGACCGGCCGTTGTCGCTAATTAACTGCACAGCCCTGGCCGCTTCCTCATTCTGGCAGACAAGCTCCAGTTTCACGATTTTGCTGTCCGTGAAGCGAAAGTCGAGTGAAGGAAAGGCATCCTGGCGGCTGTAGGCCCCGGTGCCTTCTCCCTGAGAGAGGGTAACGCTCTCAAACCCGTTTTCCCGCAGCGCCTCCACTACCTTCTGTACCCTGGATGGTTTTATAAATGCTTTTATTTCTTTCATTATGTTGAATCTTATCTATGCTATAATTTAATTTCTGTCTCCTAGCGTATCATTTCTATTCTCCGAACCTTTTCCAGGCAATCGCCTGCCAAAGACATGGCCGCACACATGTGCGCGGCCATGCTCATCACTTAATCTTTAATGGCCGTGTTCCGTGGCCCCTTTATTCATTTCAGAAATAAGGTTGTAAGCACCGGTGTAGGCTATCTGTGCATTATCAGGAAGGGGCTGCAGCAGCTTTACCTCTATCCATCCGTTACTACTGGCTCCTGTTACAACAGGAACCTGCTTAAACACCCAAACCTTTCCAGCTGTTTGTTCTCCTGTAGCTGGTGCTTCTTCCTCTGCATGATTTTCTTCATCAGCATGGGCCTCGGCATCTGCTTCTCCTGTCTTCACAAAGATGAAGGACTGCTCTCCCTCCTGCACAACGGCTGTCTCTGGAAGGGCTAGCGCTGTTGTGGTATCCGTTGCTATACGGCCCTCAATGTACATACCAGGTATGAGGTTTTCCGTACTACCTTCTATGTCAGCATGCAAATGCACGGCTCTGACATCTTTCTCAAAGGCGGGGCTCATATTATATATGGTAGCCGTATACTCCCTACCTGCCGCGTTGGCAACACTAAATATTACTTTTTGTCCTACCTTAACCTTTGAAACGTCTTTCTCAAACACCATAAAGTCTGCATGAAGCTGTGACCGATCCACCACGGAAAACATCTGCTCCTGGGGCGATACATACTGCCCGTTGGTAATATTTACCTTCTGCACATAACCACTGATGGGTGAAACGACTGGAACTGACTGGAATATCTTGCCTGAGAGGATGCTGCCTGTGTTGAGCCCCAGGATGCGAAGCCTGGACTTGAGGCCTTCCACCTGGGCCTTACTGGTGCTATAATTCGACGTGGCCTCCTGCAGGTCCCGCCCAGAGCCCACCTTCTGCTCATACAGCCGCTGCTGACGCTGATACTCCTGCTCCAGGTACTGTAGCCTGCTGGCTGCCTCCTGCAGGTCTACCTGCATCTGCACCAACTCGGGGTGTGCCAGCAAAGCAAGCGTCTGCCCTTTCCGCACCTTGTCACCTTCAATAACTTTAATTTCCTGCACGTTCCCCCCAACCGTCGCACTTACGTTAGCCTCACTCTGAGGCGGTACCTCCAGCTCTCCTGTTACTTTTATGTTACCGGACAAATTTCTGCTCTGAAGCGTCCCCAGCTGAAGGCCAATAGACTCCATTTGCTGAGGAGACATGCGCACAGTACCTTCCTCCTCTGCATGTCCTTCAGCTTCCTCGCCTTGGGTTTCCTGCTCCGCCACCGGCTCTTCCGGAGAGCCACAGGCACCGAAAATTGATAGCAGCACGAATAGCAGCACGTTTATTTTAGATTTGATATGCATCGTCTTTAGTTATTTTATTGATTGGAAGATTGAAGAAAATAAATCAGGCGCGCCTTCGTATCCAGGTAGTTCCCAAGCGCCTCCTGGGCATTGAACTCCACCTGTATGGCATCCCGAATGATTTGCAGAAAACCAATGTAGTCGATGGCTCCTTCGCGGTAAGCAATGATGGCCCCGTTGCGCTGCTCTACGGCCAAAGGCAAGGCCTCCTGCTGGTAGTATTGCCAGGAGTTAAGCCATTTGCGGTACTCCTCCAGCAGACTGCCGTAGCCAGCCTGCAGCTCCAGCTGCGTACGGCGCAGGTTCTGCTCTGCGATTTCACGCTCTATCTTGGCTGACTGGGCCCGGCCACGCTCCGCAAAAGGGAGTAGCGGGAAGTTTATCCCTATTTGGTAACTGTAGAACCCTGACTGGCCCGCTATCTTCTGGTCAGCGTACTGCCCGCTCAGGCTCGGCAAGTAAGCCGCTTTGGCCACTCGCAGGCGGGCCTGGGCCACCTCCACCTGCTGGCGGGAATAGTCCAGCAATGGGTGCTGGCTCAGGGTGTCTGCTATACCTGGTAGAGGGGCTGTCAACTGCTCAGGCTCTGTCAGTGCCGCAGTTAAGGGCGTGTCGTTTACCAGCCACTGATTCAGTTGGCGCAGGGCCGCCTGATAGTTACGGAAGGCCTGCTCCTGCTGTACCGTTATCTGCCGGGCCTGGTTTGTCGCTGCCAGATACTCCAAGTGGGAAATGGCCTCTGTTTCGTAACGTACCTTTGCAGCTCTGGTGAACTCTGAAAAAATAGAGTCCAGTCGCTGGTAAAGCAGGTACTGGCTTCTGGCCGCGTAGGTGTTGCTCCAGGCTATACGCACCTCACGCGCTACCTCCAGCGAGGTCAGATTCAGCGCCGACTGGGCCAGGTTAACCTGCTTTTGCTGCAGATTGAGCCTAGGCGCGATACTGAATACCTCTATATTCTGCTGCTGAATACCGATACGGTTCTGAACACCCTGGCTCTCATTTCCTACCTCTTCTTTTCCTGTGAAGACCTGGGTACTCCCCAAGTTCCAGGCCGTGCTTTTCAGCGCCTGCTGGTTTTCTATGCCAAGTCTGGCCGCTGTAACGGAGGGGTAATTGGCCACCGCCCGCTGCACGGCCTCCTCCATGGAGATAGCCGGCATGTTGTCCGGAAGCGCTTTTTTATCCTGTGCCGTGGCTGCGGCCGGAGAAAAGAACAACCCGGCACCGATTACCAAAGGTATAACGAGTGAGGGGGCCATGGCCATATTCCCTTTGCCTCCGCTTTTTCCAACCTTAGACTCAACAAAGAAGTACAGAATAGGCACCACCACGAGCGTGAGGAACGTCGCGGTAATCAAACCGCCGATCACGACTGTTGCCAACGGCCGCTGCACTTCAGCCCCAGCGGAGGCAGAAAAGGCCATCGGGATAAAGCCCATGATGGCGGCCGTGGCCGTCAGCAGGATAGGTCGCAGCCGTTCTTCTGTACCGATAAAGATACGTTGCTTCAGGTCCGTAATACCTTCTTCTTTTAAGCTGTTGAACCGGCTGACCAGGACCAACCCATTCAGTACAGCTACCCCGAAGAGCACGATAAACCCTACCCCAGCAGAGATACTGAAAGGCATCCCTCTAAGGGCCAAGGCAAATATCCCGCCGATGGCTGCCAGCGGCACCGCCATGTAGATCATGATGGACTGGGAAAGCGACTTTAAGGCAAAATACAGCAAGATAAATATTAAGGCCAGTGCGATAGGCACCACCACCTGCAGGCGCGCTTTGGCCCGCTGCAGGTTTTCAAAAGACCCGCCGTAGGTTACATAGTAGCCGGGCGGCAGGTTCAGCTGCGCATCCAGCTTTTGTTGTATTTCATTCACCATGCTCTCCACGTCACGGCCACGCACATTTACCCCCACGTTTATTCTTCGGGAAGTATTGTCGCGGGATATCTGCATGGGGCCCGGCTGATAACTGATGTCAGCCACCTGCTGCAGGGGCACCTGCTCCCCGTTAGGTAAGTCGATGTATAGGTTTCTGAGGTCCTCGATGCTGCGCCTGTTCACCTCCGAGAGGCGAACGGCAATATCAAAGCGTCTCTCCCCTTCAAAGACCACCCCGGCTACCCCACCTGCAAAGGCGGCGCTGATATAGTTGTTGAGCTTTTCGATGTCCAGCCCATACTGGGCTATTTTCCCCCGGTCAAAACGAACCGTCATCTGCGGCAGCCCGGATATAGCCTCCAGGTTCACATCACCCACGCCCGGCACGGTCTGGATAATTTGCGCCATCTGCTGACCTTTAGAAGCCAGTACGTTCAGGTCCTCCCCGTAAAGTTTCACGGCCACATCCTCCCGCACGCCGCTGATCAATTCATTAAAGCGCAGCTCCACCGGCTGGCTGAACACAAAGTTGATGCCCGGCAGCACCGACAGCTTTTCTTTGATCTTCCCGATCAGTTCTTCTTTTGAATCCGCGCTTTCCCACTTGTCCATGTCCTTTTCCAGGATAATGAAGGAGTCCAGGATATCCATCGGCATCGGGTCAGTAGGAATGGCCGACACCCCGATGCGGGCCACCATCGTCTTCACCTCCGGGAAGTTCTCCAAAACGATCTTTTCTATCTTCTTGGACTGCTCAATGCTCTCAGAAAGAGAGGATCCCGGGCGCAGCAGCGCCTGCATGGCAATGTCGCCCTCATCCAGACTTGGGATAAACTCACCGCCCATACGGGAGAAGGTAAGGACTGCACCTACCAATAAAACCACTGCAGACATCAGCACCACAACTTTGTGGTTAAGGGACTTGCGCAGCAAAGGCAGATAGCCTTTGTTTACCCCACCCATTAGCCTATTGCTAACATGTTCCACTTTGTTTTCAAATTTGCTGAGCAAGTTCTTCTTGCCGTGAGATGGCTTGAGAAATAAAGCCGACACCACAGGTACATACGTTAGACACAGAATAATGGACCCCAGCACGGCAAAGCCGAAGGTATAGGCCATCGGCTGGAACATCTTGCCCTCCACCCCAGTCAGGAAAAGGATAGGGGCGAACACGATCAGGATAATGATCTGCCCGAAAAATGCGGAGTTCATCATCGTGCTACTCGACTCGTAGGCAATCTCATCCATCTGCTGCCCAAAGTTCCCCTTCCCTTCCTTCATTCTCTTTTCTATCATGTGCACAGTGCCTTCTACAATAATCACAGCCCCGTCCACAATTATCCCGAAGTCGATGGCGCCTAGGCTCATCAGGTTGGCCGATACATTGAAGATGCGCATCAGGATGAAGGCAAACAGCAAAGCCAGCGGAATCACCGAAGCGGTAATAAGGCCGCCCCGTAGGCTACCCAGCAACAGCACGAGCACGAACACGACAATCAGCGCCCCCTCGGTAAGATTTTTGGAAACGGTGCTGGTGGTACGCGCTATCAGATTGCTTTGGTCAATAAAAGGCTTAATCACCAGCCCCTCCGGCAGCGACTTTTGTACTTCTGCCATACGCTCCTTCACTGCATTGATGACTTTGTCCGGGCTCTCGCCGCGGAGCATGAGCACCATACCGCCCACAGCCTCCCTTCCGTCCTGAGTAAAGGCCCCGTAGCGTACCTGGCTGCCGAACTGCACGGCATCCGCCACGTCTCTGATCAAAATTGGTGTGCCATTCTCGTTCCGGACAACGATGTTGCGGATGTCATCCAGCGAGCGAACCAGGCCTTCTCCCCGGATGAAGTTGGCCATGCTGTTCCGCTCGATATAGGCGCCCCCGGTGTTGACGTTATTTTTCTCCAGCGCCTCGAATACCTCAGAAATCGACACGTTCATGGAGTTAAGCTTGCCGGGGTCCAGCGCGACTTCGTACTGCTTGATGTTTCCGCCAAAGGCATTTACCTCCACCACACCTGGCACTAGCGCCATCTGCCGTGCCACGATCCAGTCTTGTATGGTACGTAGTTCTGTGGGCGTGTACACGCTGTCATACCCCGGCTGTGGCTCCAAAACATACTGGTATATCTCCCCTAGTCCAGTACTGATGGGACCCATGGAGGGCTCCCCGAACTGCTCAGGGATCTCTACTTCGCTGAGCTTTTCCTGCACCAACTGCCGGGGCAGGTATGTGCCCATGCCCTCATCGAACACAACGGTCACTACGGAAAGGCCAAAGCGGGAAATGGAGCGAATCTCCTCCACCCCCGGAAGGTTCGCCATGGTCAGCTCGACTGGATAGGTCACAAACTGTTCGATGTCCTCTGTGGAAAGGTTCTCCGATGTTGTGATGACTTGTACCTGATTGTTGGTGATATCTGGAACGGAACCCAGATTAACGGTGGACATGGCCCAGACGCCCGCACCGATCCAGGCGACGATCATGAGGCCAATAATGAGCTTGTTCCGAATGGAAAAAGCGATGATACTGTTTATCATGTTGGGTTATTTTGTGTGAATAGCGAAGAAATGGTACGCCTTGGCTAGGACGGCTAAAATGCCCAGAAGGGTGACAAGTATCAGCACGGCTATTTTTAACCGCTTCTGCCACTTGGACTGCCGTCCCCGCCAATGGTACTGCCGTTTTCTCCTTTTGGATTTCTTTTTACTACTGGTTTTTCTTCTGTTGTTTTTCTTCAATTCCCGATAGACAAAAAGTTTTTTAAAACTGCTCTCGTCTGGTTCTTGTTTTGAATGGAGTAGGTAGGAACAGAAAGGCACATACACGCCGAGGCCGGCTATGTACGGGTCTGTCCACAAAAAAGGAAGGGGAAAGGGGTTAGGCTACCTTCGGCGGTTGCCAGATGGAATAGGAAAGGGAGGAGACAAAACTACTCTTGTACAGATCAACCTCTTGAGGCACCTCCTGCAAATCAGCGTATTCGGATACATCCGTACTTTGTGGCTGAAAATGAGAATGGCAGCAGTGACAGGCGCAGAATGGGGAACACCCGTCTGCAAAGTCATCCTGATGGTCCTGGTGTCTATCAGCTGTAGCCACTGCTTGTGCTTCACCTGGAGCCGCATTTGCCCTGTCCAGGCACGGTTTCAGGGAAAGTGTCAGCAAAAGCAGGATCAGTATGTAGAGTAGAGACCTCATGTGAGACAAAGATAATCAATAATTACGTGCAATGCTATTGCATATCCAAGACGTGTTAAGAAGATAATTTTCAATTCAGCAATCACAACGACGTTTACGACTACTTTGTTACTGATTATGCTCCTGCAAATATTAAGATTACCAACGTACCTCCTACATAATCACCACCTACCTTGCCTCAACTGACCTATGACTGAAATTATCAATATTTTAAAGATTACATACTAGCTAAGAGAAAGAGCTGAAGGTATGGGAAGTGTCTAAACCAGACCTATATCTATATGGCTACTACTTTTTGGAAACTTTAAACTTCAATAGCAGACCTTCTATTTTGAACAGATGTGTAAGGAGCTGTGACATAGGAGCAGTGCCACAAATCTTACAGCCAACAGGAATTTGTTTTATTTCACAAACTCAGCTTCTTCATCGATGTTGAAATGTAGAAATGGCAGCCGTGCTATATTCGTTTAATTCTCTTACTCTCTTGCATAGCTGGCTCTAGAGCTCTCCTAGGCTTAGAGGCCTCATTTTCCCACTCGGCGCTGCTTTCGCTTCCTGCCCTCGTGCCTCGCAATCACTCGTCACCGGAGCCTCTCGAGGCGCCTCCCGGTAAAACTGGAAGAGCTTTTACTTCGATTTGGTAGGCAAACCTATGTGCAGCTATCGTTCAAATGTTGATTGATTTCAGAATTCACATTATTAAAGCACTTTAATTCTTGGCAATCCTTTAAACACGTATTGACATGACAGTCAAGCTATTATGATGTTCGATCCTTTTTTATTAACCTTTCAGGTATACTAAATGGTATTACAAAGTTGGCTTCGGAAAGAAAATGCAGAATTATGGAACATCCAACAACCGTATCACCTCCTCAATTTGCGTGGAAAATTCACTTTGGACGAGCTTCAGCTTTTCAACGGCAATGCTGTTGAGGCTGTGGCTGTTGGATAGCTTTTCGTGCTTCTCCAGGATGTCGAAGTTGTCGGAAAAAAGAAGGTCCACGTGAAAGTGATTGCTGTAGAAGCTGAACAGAAGTAAAAGCAATTCGATCGTCCCTCCCACCCCGTTCTCCAGCCGGGATATCTGGTTCTGGTTCACCCCCATGGACTCTGCCAGGCTCTCCTGCGATAAATCAAGCTGCTTTCGCAGCAGCTTTAGCCTTTGGCCTAACTCCTGTATGCTTACGCTCATACCTGTAACGCTGTGATTAAAGTCTTAACCTCATTTCTAATTTTATTGTAGTTCGCTCTCAGGATTTGGTCTTTTTGGTCGGGGGTACCAAAGTTATAAAATTTTGGCAGGTCAAGATACTGCTTTTCTTCCAGTTGTATGTTATCAAGGTTGAGATTAATTTTACAATGGTAGGTACCGGCAACATATTTCCCGCTATACGCCTCGCTATCGGAAGCTACCTGGCCTACCAGTTCACCGGCCTGCAAATTGGCAATTTTTGATGCCGGAATAAGCGGTCCCAGTTCCTCGTTCATGTTGACGGAGGTACGGTTACGGTCCACACTGAGCCCCTCCTTTAGCTGCCTCACCCTACCAAATAGTTTCTCCAGCCAGTCAAGCGTCTCTTTATTACGGGCAGAGCCCGAGAGTACATTGGCCGCTACGGAGCAAATGGTGTCGGCTGTTTCCCTGCCATACTGCTGCCGCAACTGCGGTAGTTCCTGCAGGCCCAGCAGCACAGCTATCTTGTTGCTCCTGGCGGTAGCGATCAGGTTCTCCACCCGGTGTATGTAAAGCGTAGGAGACTCATCCACAATCAGCCCACAGGGCAAGTTCCCCTTTGTATTGATCAGGCGTGTCATGCGGTTGAGGATAAGCGCATTGCAGGCGCTGTTAATACTCTGGGTGGCCGGGTCATTTGCAATCACCAAAACAGAAGGGTTTTCCGGGTCCGTTATCTTTAAATTGAAGTCGTCTCCTGATAATACCCAGAATGTTTCTTTTGTGGCCAGTCGGCCAATATTAATCTTTAAGGTACCAATCTGCCCTTCCAGCTGCTCAAAGGCTCTGTTCTTATAGGCTGTGGCAAAAGGCGAAAGCAGACTCTCCAGCTCAGGTTCGGAAAAGAGCACCTCGAAAATCTGATCATAGCTAAGGTTAATGAAGGAAAGTACATGCGGAAAAGAAGAATACAGCCCCCCTTCGTGGCGGCTCAGAAAGTAGATGCAGCTGGCCAGGAAATTAACGGCTGACTGGTTGAAGAATTGCGCAGTCCCAGAGTCCCTGTCTCCTTTCCGCAGCGCCTCCAGCAGCGCCTCAGCCGTTTCGGTGGCATCGGCCAGGGTAGGCAAGTACTCCGGCTTCAAGGGGTTAAACCTCCTGCTGTGCTCTACGCTGTTAAAATTGATCACATGAAACCTATGGTTTTTCAATACCCCTCTCTTTCTATTGACCAGGTAATGATAATAAGTCGTTCTGGCCAGGTCTGGAAACTTAAAGTCGTAGACCATCATAGAGAAGCCTTTCCCCAGAAGCTGCTTGATAAAAGGCAACACCACCGAGAAAGACTTTCCAGATCCGGGCGTACCGATCAGCAGTGTTGCCCGAAAGGGATTTACCACATTGAGCCACCCGCGCTGTATCCGCTTTTGGTAATAGTAAAGCATTGGGATATTCACCGAGTAAGGCGTATGCACCGGTTTACTGGACTGCTCAAAGGATTCATTTTCCACGTTAAATTTGTCCTTCATCAATCGGTGCTGTATATGCTTGGAGATATTATCCAAGGCTATATGAATCATCATCGCACCCAGGAAGGAGAGCAGGATGTAAGCCGCATCAGACAGGGACACCTCCCAGAAAAGAATACGGCTGCTTTCAAAGAAATAAAAGAAACCCGAGCCAAAGAAAAAGGCGCAGCCGATGAGCAAGGGAAGGAAGATATGCCGGAGCGGGTCGAGGTCCAGGTTCTTCCTGGCCTTTGTGCCAATGCTCACGATCAGAATCATACCGAAGGTGAAAGCTTTGGAGAAGTAGATGTGTTCATAAATAGCCATGCCCTTTACCTTGCGCAGTACAGGCTGCAGCTGATACATACTGCCCGAATCCATAAAGAGGAAAACAGCTATCTCTACCACAATAGTGAAATAGATAAGCCCCTGCAGGAAGGAGTAAAGTTTTTTGATTTCGCTGGATTCTTCCATATCGTTACTTACAAAGGTTATCCAATACTATCAGATAGATGTGAGGGAAAGTCTTAGCAAACTTTCTTTCCTGTGGAAATTCCCGTCGACTAGCCAAATCCTGCTCACAATGGAATTTTGATGCCCGCCAGCAAACCAGCTCTGAAGTTGTGGTTTACCCGGAGTACACCCTCGTTTTTCTGTTGGAGCATCAGCACCAAATTTCCTGGCAGCACATAGCCCAGCTCCAGGCCTGCCTGCAGGGCTCCTATGAAGTGCTCGGTGTTAGAGCCAATGCCCGCTCCCAGGCGCAGCTTGAGAAACGTGTTTCTGGAACGGGTAAGCATGGGTTTGTAAGCAACCCCCACTAACCAGTTTTTGCTGTCGTCCACGTTGCTCTTATAGGCATCCGCGAACAGTTCATAGGAATTATAGTGGCGTTTGCTGAACTCCAGGGCAAGGTTAGCAGTTAAGGCATCCTTGTACATCCAGCCGCCTGCTAGGTTCAGGTGGGTGTAGCCCTCTTGCGCTCGGCACGGCAGCATAACTAAGAGCAGTAAGGAAAGGAGTAACGTCTTTCTCATAAGGTGTCTGCATGAAGGATGTCGGAATAGTCAATTTTAAGGGAGATGGTGCGCCCAGAAATCTGCTCCTCGGCCACCTCAATATTGAACACCTTTTCCTCCGGGAAAGTGAATTTCTTGAACACGAACACATTCCGGTACTTGCGCTTGAAGCTGCCTGTGTCATAAAGCTGAAAAGTCGGCTGCATCTCTACCTGTTGAAAGTTAGTGGCCTTGACAACCTTTTTATCCTCTATTTTAAATCGTATCTGATCGATTGTATAGGGAATGTTGGTGTCGTTTCTAAGGGATAGATCAATAAAAAAATAGTCTCCGACAGTATAGATGTTGTTCAGCTTTGCCAGCATCCCCTGCCCTTTCGAATTCACACTATTGAACTGGGGTTTTCGCTGGAGAGCCAGCAGCGCAAACCGTGCCATGTCCTCCCGGCTCATGGCCACAGCTGGGTTCAGGTAATCATCTACCTGGGTAGGGTCTATACGCACCTCCGTATCTGCCCGATCCGCTCGGCTGTAGGCTAGCTTATATTGTACAAGGAAGCGCTCTCCAACGATGGTGATAATACCCGGTTTTGCGCCACCGTGCTTGGGTTTGACCCGAAGGATATTGGCAACAGGTATGTCCCCGGCTACATCATCTGTGGAGATATCTACATACTGTATTGGCTCAGGGCTCACAATATGCGTGGAGATGCTTTCATGCACGTGCACTACCTGAAGAGAATCCTGTGCCGAGGCTGAAAACAGCAGGGCAAACAACACATATAGAAGCAGTAGCTTTTTCATATTATGGGGCTTTACTATCTATCAAATAAACAATGGTGTTGTATTTCAACTTAGCTTTGTTCTTCCGAATGGCTTTGCCTGCGGCGCGGGTGGTGGTCTGAGAAACCCTTTCCAGCATAGAATAAAGCATTTGGCTGGCATTGTCAGGTGAATCCTCAAAAGTCAGTGTCTGACCACTGCTCACATTCCCGGCAAGCTCTTTTGTAAAGTCCCGGAACTGTGAATCTGGGACATACAGCCCAGCCAAACCGTCGTTGTCGTAGATACTCAGGTCTACCGGGATGATTTGGTTGCCGTAGAGTATAGAGCGGATGGCTATCTCAATTCGTTGGGCACTAAAACCGGAAACAGTGCCGTAGAGGTAGCTGCCTTTCTTTATTTCGTAGTCCCGCACATAGATGTCATCCAGCAAGCGAATCCTGATCCTGCCGCCTTGCATCACCTTCAACCCTTCGTCCAGGATAGCTCTGATAAACTGCTCCTCACCGTCGGCTGTAATGGTGTTGAAAAAGGCTTTGTTCGTATTTCTGTATTTGGTTACGGGCAACGGTGTCGGCTCTTGCTTCTCGGAAGCCGGCGCATGGGCTTTCGGCTGCGCATCCCTGCGCGAGGGCACAGGGTCCTCTCCTACCCGGCTCAGGCTGTCAATAAACATCATCTGCTCCCGAAACAGCCGCATTTCATTTTCATATGCCGATTCAACTTTCCGCATAGGGCGGGTTGACCGTCCAGGCACAGAGGCAGTGGCCGGTGCATAGCGCTCTGGGCTGAGGCGCTGCCGCTGGCTTACCCGCTCCATAAATCCCTCCGGCTGCTGATCCGATAGGATACGGTTATTGAGACTGTCGAGCATCCGCCGCTCCTCCTCCGTGTACACGCTGCCATAGGCAATGTCCTTGGGGTCTACCCTATCCTGTCCGATTTCCTGCATGGCCGAGTAGTCGGTTTTATACTTAAACTCATCCTGAAAAGCCGAGAACTTATCCTTCATGTCCCGCTTTCTCAGGTTGGCATCCGGAAGGGAGGTATTAAGGGCTGTTGTCTCGTTGAGTTCTACTTTCGTTTGTGTTGCGGTGGCCGCCGGTGTCATGTCCAGCCACAGGTAATTAAGCAGGACAAGGAAAGGCAGTATGATGAGAGGGATGGCATACCTGGGATGCCGAAAGTTAATTCTCTTCATGGATGATTCGGTTTAAACGCTGATCAATATCTTTCAGGAAAACACTGTCTTTGGCACGCAGGCTGTCAGGATTTAACTGCCTGGCCGCGTTATAGAGCTTTATCAGTTCAAGCATATCTGCGGTATTTGACCTGCCTGTATTCATCTTGTTGCCAGAAGTACCAAGTTGCCTGTACAGCGTGCCAGCCGACACTGCATAGGTCCCCTGGTGCAGGTGCCGGACGACTAATAGCCCCATGACAGCCACAGACAGTAAAACCAGCATGGCCAGCACCACTGCTTTAGGATTCGAGGCACAGTAGTCCCTGACACTTTCCTTGAGAGATGAAAGCCTTTGCTTTATGATACCGTTAAAAGGATTTCTTTTCGACATACTCCAAGTCCTTGTTTAGGACCGTTTTCCAGTTCTTTATCAAAAGTCCATGGGGGTTGTTCTCTGTGCGCGGCACTTCCTCGAGGTCCCCCTCTGTGACAAGAAGTCTTTTCATCACAGAGGTCTCCCGCTCGATGCGTTGCGTGGCGTAGTAGGTAAAGTGCCTGTTTTCGTCCACTTTAACGCTGTCGGTTTTGATCGTCAAAACCGCAGAACTAGCCAGAATCTGGTTGTAATAGCCCTTCTCCTTCAGGTTGTTGTATTGTGCCAGCCCGGACTCATCGATCAGGTACATGGCCTTGGAGATGTTATTCCTGATGTAGGCATCATCTGGAGGTAGCGTGAAGAAGAGCAGGTGAAACATATTCACGTGCGACTTGTACTCTACCGTCCGGTTTACCCCCAGCTCGGTCTGCTCCACCAATAGCGGCACCGAGTGGTCGATCACATAAATCTTCTTCCGCTGCTCCTCGGCATAACGAAAGGCAAAGGTGCAAACCGTACCTACTATAATGATGGAGGAGATAAAGCTGCCGATACTCACCGCAAAGGCCAGCTTCATTTTCTTTTCGAGGTTATTTATCATAGCAAGCGCTTTTCAGTTTATTTTAGAATTCCTCCTGCCGCCTTCGCCGCTCCTCCTGCCATCGTACCAATGGCATTACCTACGCCCGTGGTGTGCACGATCCAGGTGGAAATAATGGGAATGGTCAGCATGGCCAATCCTCCCACAATCAAGGAGACGATGTAGAAACTGATGCCGCCCGAGGGGAAAGAAACGTAGGCAATAAACATCTCTTCGTTGCCCAGTACCGCCTTCAGGATGTCTATTTCCTTCATCAAGCCATACTTGACCAACACAAAGGAGATGGACATAATGATATAGCCCAGCCCCGAGTACAGCCCCACGGAGATATAGCGGGCAATCCAGGCCAGGTAAGAATCCCGAAAGCCCGGCAGCACGCTAAGGGCAAAGGAGAAGGGGCCCAGGATCACCAGGATGCCTGCAAAGATGATCTGCAGGAAATAGATAATGTAGGAGCATACCTGAAAGATGCTGATCACAACCCACTCTACCACCATCATCGCCGTAAAGTGTAGCTTGGCCATCAGCATCAGGTAATAGCCTTTCATTTTGTTAAACAGGGGTTGCAGGTCAATCCCCATGGTTTCGTACCAGCTCGCGTCACTCGCCTCGCTCTCAATCCGCTCAAACTCGGCGCTGCTCTCAGAGAGTTTCCGGGCCACACTGTCCACCAGCGCGAGGCGTTCCCGGTGCAAATCCTCCACCTGGTCTACCTGTGCGCCGTACATGCCTTTTGCCTGATCGTTGACCAGCTGCAGCGGCAGGTTCACAGCGTCAATAAATCCTGGCCAGAAAACAATCACCAGTGTTAAGGCGAAAGGGCGCAGCAAGGGCATGATGCGAAGCGTTTCATCCCCGGCCATCATTTTGTAAGCCTCCAAGCCAAAGTACAGCAGCATGCTGATGGCGCAAAGCGCCTGCGCATCGTAGAGGAACACGCTGACCAGCTCCTGTATATTGAGAAAGAGCCCGTCGAACAGGTCAAATATGGCTTTATCTATCAATTCACGCATGGCATCAGTCGGTTAAGTTCTGGCTCGTTTTAAAGAGAGAGATGAGCCGCCTGAAATCATTCCTCAATGCTGTAAGCTCCCCGATGTATACCCGCAGCTGCTCCCCTTTTTTGGCATCGTCCAGGTAAGAGTCCAGGATAATCTTAATATCGGCGTTGATTCTGTCCCGCTCGGTATGGATGGCCAAAATATAATCTGCCTGCACCCCGGCCTGCACCGCCTCAGCATTCATCCCCAATAGGGCAGTGTTGAGTTCATCAATCTTCTTTTTATACAACAGGTGGTATCCTTTATTCAGGGACCTGTCGGCAAACTTGAACATCTCCTGCTCATATACTTGGCTTACTGCTTCCTCCTGCGCCTCCGCCTTCACCCTGTTCTGGCTTAGCAAAGCCATGGTAGGCGCAAGCTGCAGCATGTTACGCCTGTCAGGTCCTTTGCGGTACTTGTTATGGAAAAGAATAAAGTACCATTTCGGGTTGAACTTTCCCCAACGAGTAATAACCTCCCGCTCCAGCTGATACCTTGTGTTTTTACTGTTAACTGGCTGCACGCCCTGCCCCAGGGCATCTGTAAAGAGTACAGGAAGCAGGGCCAGGCACAAAGCAGGTACACATAACGTCTTCATAGCAATAGAGATAATTTACTTTTTGATTGCCTTGTACTCATCCATCAGGGAACGGATGATCGCCTGGCTGTTGTCAGGGTAGGCAAGTCCCATCGGATTCATGGTCTTCAAAAGCCCCGCGTACTTGGCCACGCGCATCTTTCGGGTAATGGAATAGGCCAGGCCCCGCATCACCCGCAGCTCGTCCACCACATGGCGGATAAGGGTGAGCCTGTCGGCATTGTTCATCAGGTTCACATCTGTGCCGATGACAGCAACTTGGTAGATATAGGTAAACAGATCGGATGTACGGTTGAGCAGCTCCAGCTCTGTCTTGGCAGCGATCAGGAGCAGTTCGTTATCACCGCGCGCCAGTTCCATCATTTGGTTTTGGTAATGGCCTATGTCTGCGGCAATTTGGGAGGCATAGATAATGTTTTTACTCTGCCCGATAATGGATTGCACGGATTTGAGAGAGTTGTACATTTTTTCCTCCAGCTCCTTGATCTGCGTCATCTTCAGGCTAATAGTAGTCTGCAGGGCCGCAATCTTTCCTTCATTTTCCTTAATGTCGTTTAAGGCCGCCTGCTGGGCCGTATGGTTCACAACAAGTGTGGAGACGACCGCTGGGTCAAAAACAACCTGCTGGGCTAGTACATGTCCTGTTATCAGGCCCAGAAAGCTAAGCGTGTAGAGGTACTTTTTCATAGCTGCGTTGCAAAATCAGTTGAACAAATTCATTTAGCTTGAGCCCCGAGGCCCTGAAGTCTGTGACAAACTTTTCCAAGGCTTCCCTGAAATCCCCATACTTGCTCAGGTATACTTGCATGGCCTCTTTTTCCTGGCGCTCGGTGGTAAAGGTCAGGTACTCTTCCAGTGATACCTCCACCCCGTATACCTCACCAATGGCCCCTCGCTTGATGTAGACTTCCTTGAAGCGGCCCCGCCCCTCTTTGTTGTCGAGGCTGTTGATGGTGAAAATCTTCTTGCGCTCCACCTCATTGAGGGAGAGCAGCGTGGCGATCTCGTCGAAATTGTCCTTGAACTTGGTCTGGTCCAACAGGCAGATGGTATCGGAGTTGTTGATGATGGAGTTCTTAACCACAACATTGCCGATGATATCATCCAGCTCCTGTGTCACGACCACGGCCTCTCCCCAGAACTTACGGACCGTTTTATAGACGTAGAGGATATAGCCGGCCATCAGCGGAGAGGCAATGGCCTTCCAAGCCTCCTCGATGATGAGCGCCTTACGGTTCTTCTTGTGGCGCATCTTCTGAAGGAACACATCCATGATGATCAGGGTGGTGATCGGGAAAAGTACCTTATGCTCCTTGATGGCATCTATTTCGAAAACAATAAAGGGCTCATCGAACAGGGTGGTATCTATCTCGTTGTTCAGGATCTGGCCATACGCCTCTCCTTTGCAGAACTTCTTGAGGATAAAGCGATAACTGGTCAGGTCAAAGTTAATAGACTCTTTTTGCGTAATCTCGTCGATCTTTCTGATGGAGAAGTCATAGAAAGACTGGAAGGAAAGGTAGCTGCTCTCCAAGCCGTTTTCAAAGTAGTATTGGTAATAGGAAGTGATAACGGAAGAGAGGACGCTGTCCTCGATTTGGCTGACAGTGCCCTCGGCACCTTTCCAGAGCAGGCCCACCAATGACTTGAGAAACTCCCGCTTCTCCTCGTTGAATTCGGCAGCAGAGATCCGGAAGGGGTTCATGGTGATAGGCTGCTCCTCGGAGTAGGTAATGTAACGGCCCCTGTAGTAGGCACACAGGCCGGAGTAACTGTGTCCGGTATCCACCAAAATAACATCTGTGTGCTGCAGGGCATACTGCCGGATCAGGTGGTTCATGAAAAATGACTTCCCTGCTCCCGAAGGCCCCAACACGAACTTGTTACGGTTATTCATCCGGCCTGAGAAGATGGGCGCATCACTCGTGTCAATCGTGATAGGAATCCCCTGCCGGTCCGTGAAGTATACCTGAAAGCTGGATGACTCACTTTGCAGCAAACGTTCTTTAAAAAGCAGACATAAGGCCGCGTCTGAAGTAGTCAAAAATTTATCATATACTTTAAGCTCCGAACTATTGCCGGGCAAGGCACACCGGAATAGTTCGAGTTGGTTATATGCGTTTCGGGAGGGAATAATACCAATGGAAAACAAAGCGCTTTCCAGATAGTTAACGGCACGGTATATCTCCTTTTCTCTGGCTGAAAGCAGCACGCTGTAATGCCCGTACACAAGCAGCTGGTTATCCTTGGCGATATCGGCCATCACCTGATCAATATCCTGCACACTTAAATCATTGGCCGGGTCAGGCATGGAGAGGTGCTTTTTTCTTTTGGCCTGTAGCCTGGCCAGTTCATGGCGCTGGTCAGGAATCTGGATCACCTGGTTGTACACCAGGCAGTCACAACCAGGCACCTGGTGCAGAAAATGCATCAGGTCTACCGGGAGGCTGTACCCTATGTGAAGCGCTGTGTTTGGCTTAAGATTGGATGGAAAGTTGATCTCATCTATGTCCACAAGCGAGATACATCGGATAACGCTGCCACCAACTTGCAGGCCTTCCTCTGAGGCAAGGAGGTTATTGAGCGCATAAACCTCATCGGAAAAGTTGAAGGCAAGAATGCGGGAAATAAATTGCTTCACCTCGGTCTCTTTCAGAGCATAGGGCTTGAAAGACCTGCTCTCCAGTATGTCCAGCACTTTGGCAACGTTCCGCTGGAATGCTTTGAAGTCTTTCTCGTCATATGTAAAGAAGCTGGAGCGCCGCACGCCCCTTGTTATAGTCAGGTATGTAGAGACGTCTAGGTACTCTCTTCCTGCAAATGTCTCCTGAAATTTCTGACTCAGGAGATCATCCATTTGCTTCGGCACATAGCACTTCCTGGCTAGTATGTCCGTTTTCTGAAGGGTATAGCCTGCGCCTAGAATTTTAACAATGTTGGCAAAGGTCTGGTGGAAGAGATGGTAAGCCTCCACGTCTGCACAGTACTGCAGGGCAGGATTTTGTACTTTGATGATAACCGAATAATCTCCGCGCTCATGATATAGAATATCATGGGCATGACGGTCTATGCCAATGTATGGCAGACCAAACCGCTGCTTTTTCATGGCTGAGAAAAGTGATGACGTTAAAGTTGTGCTGCCAGGGCCAGACTCCTATCTTCGTGCAGAACGCCTCCATTGTGCGGGCATGATGTATACCCCTTTGGACTTCGTTTTATGATGCAACCCTTTCTTCTGCTGCATAGCCGTAAACCCCATACCACCGAAAGTCACGATCACCAAGGCTACCAGACCTGAAAAGAAGTTGAGCGAAACAGATAAGACAACTGCCGCAAAGAAGCCAGTTAGAACGGAGGCCAGGCCCCAGTAGATATATCTACCTTTCAAGGATTTAAATACAAGGGGTTTTTGCAGCCCCTTGTAGACATTAAATCCTCTGTTATCTTCGGGAGCCACGGCTTACAAGCCGAAGAAGGCTTTGATTACTACCCCCACCACCATCAGGAATACGCAGGACCCCATCCACCCCATGACAGCCTTTTGTGTGTCCTGGTCCCCGGAGTTCCACTTGATGTACACCCTAACTCCCCCAATCAGGCCAACAATAGCTCCGATGACCAGGATTAGGTTGCCTACAGGGTCAATGTAAGTTTGGAGTTCAGAGGCTCCGGCATCAATGCCTCCGGCCCCTTGAGCAAAGGAAGATGGGACAGCGAGGACTACCAATACGAGCATAGCAAGTAACTTTTTCATAATCTCTGTCATTGAGTTAAAAATTTATGAAGAAAAAGGTATTGCGTTTGAAAGTCGCCTGGCGTTCTGAAGGAACTCCTCTAGGGGTATACCCTGCCCTATCACGGGCATGGCGACACTATTCTCAGAGGCCGTCTGATGCGCAAAGGCGTGCCCATCGGCTGCAACAGGATATTCTTGGGAACCGCTATCCAAGGGTAACTCCTCCTGCTCGTAGTCCTCATAATCCTCCTCGAATTCTTCCTCTAGGTAATCCTCGTCCACAATGTCTTGGGGTGTCTCTGTAGTGTCTACTAAATCTGAAACACTGTACTGCGCCACCATATCTGCGGCTACGCCTTTTGCATTTCGAAGGTACAGGTCAAACAACAGGTTACCTGCATAATAAAGCACATAGAGTACTGCTACCGTAGCAAAGAAAACGCCCCAAGACATAGCTATATAATTTAAGTTAAAACATCGATTTACAAACTAGACATTCCTACTTTAAATATATAATCGATATGAAATACGGTTTTATACTTATACGTATATTTTAAGATTAGATTATTTATTTATATACTTTTTTACCTAATGTTATAGATTCAGCTTAGTTCAAAAACTTGTTATCCGTTCTATCACGGAGCCTTTGAATCTCCTCTTTATGCTCTTCAATAAATTTGGCAAACAGGTAGCTTGCCAGCACATTGATTTTGATCCCTCCTTTTTTCTTCAGCAGGTCTAGCACTTCATGTATATGCACGTCCACATAGACTGTTTTGGAGGTAAAGGTAAACTCATCCTTCGCACTATCGAGCTCAGCAAGCAGTTGTTCAAAGCTCAAACCTGACGCTGCCTTAACCGAAGCCTTTGCCGCCGTCTTTTTCGAGGAAGGCGCCTCCTGCCTTTTGCCTGCTGTAGTGGTAGAAGAAGCCTTAGGCTTTTCACCTTTTTTGCCCGATTCTGAAACTGCTGGCGCCGCATCCTCCTCTTTTTTCTCAGGAACTGGTTGTGCAGCTTTCTCTTCTGCGTTTTTCTGCTGGGGAGCCTGTCCTATGCTTTGCTTAAAACTCTTGATGTCAAACTCCTTGTTACCTGCTGTAGCCATGAATAATATACGTTATTTAATTAAAATGTTTCATTTATTGAATATTAATATAAATTTTATTTAAAGAATCTTCTATATTGTCTCTAAATACTCATTATATATATACCCAAAAGAATTATCAAGCACCCCTCGGATATCCGAAGAGATAGATACGGTATCTATGCGCTGAAATCCTACCCGGTCTGGCAGCGCCGGAGCGACAGTGCCGAACTGCGCCAGCTGCTCATCCACTGCAGCTTTCAATTCATAGTTCACGGAAGACTTCAGGCGGTTTGGCAGGAACACGATCTTTACCTGCGGGTTAACATGCTTGGCCACCTGAACAAAGAACATGGTGGACTCAAAAGTCATCTTTTCATAGGCAAACGGACAGACGATTACTTCAGCGTCCTGGTATACAGCAATGAGCTCGTTCGTGTCCAGCCTGCCAGGCATGTCCATAATAACATGCCCCCCTTGCAGACTATCAATATGCACCTTGTATTTCGGGTACTCCTCTACCTCCATCTTGATAACCTCGTACAGTGGGTCATTGGCATACAGCTCCTTCTCCTTCTCCCATCTGGAGTAGATGGAGTCCTGAAAGTCCATATCCAGGATGATCACATTATCCTTTTTCTCTAAGGCCAGATAGTTAGCCAGCAGTATACAGGTGGTAGACTTGCCCACCCCTCCTTTTTGGTTTGCTACTACAATTTTCATGTATTAATTGTCTATGTGTATTATCGTTTTCGTTGATTTTTTCTCTTCCTATTCTCGCTCTGATCAGGTTCGAGGTTTGATTCCATAAGGTAAAGCATGGAAGCCGCCAGTTGACCGATGGTCCCGGAATACTGGCCCCATGCGTCCTGCAGCCTCTCTTCTCTCGCCATATCGCTACCCTTATCAAACTCAGCAACCTGCACAGCATGCAAGTCAGGCTTCTCTTTTGTCAGGTCTGCCCAGGCATACACCCGTTTCTGCTGATAATCAATCAGGAAATGCTTTCCGTCTGCTTGGGCGATGCTCCAGCCGCAACTGTCCAGAATTTCCTGCAGCGGCCTGCCGCTGGCAAGGCCGCTGTGCAGCTTGGCGGCCACCACCTCCTTCTCCAGAGGGTCAGAAGCCTTCGCAACCGACAGATCCGACTGCTTTACAAAAAACAGCCTGGAAAGCAGCTTTATATCCTTATCGCTCGCCACGGTGTACTGCCGTGCCTCCTGCAGCCTTTCCTGGTAAAGCAGCTCCCTGACACGGGCCTTATCAAGCATCAGAACAGGGATGCTGCCTTCTTCATCTCCCTTGATGCGGATCTCTCCCTTTTTGTTGATCAGGAGCCCAGTTGCCTCCAGCTGTCTCTTGAAGCCGGTGTAGCACAGCCCCCTGTCTGCAGAAAGCTTGGCTATGAGCTCCCGTCCAGCCTGTATCTTATCTTCTCTGTTAACACTGGAAAGCAGCTCATCGAGCTTCATCACCTGGGAACCCTTTAGCACCTGTTTGCTGGCATGGTCGAGAATCGTGTAGCCATAGGGAGTGCTCTTCCCCTTTGCCTGGTGCACCACCAGCTCTATCCCGAACTTTTCCTTTAATAGCCCGGAGAACTGCTCCACCGTTAGGCCTCGTTTATACTTGCGGAATATGGCTTTCAGCTGCCCTACACGCGCATTTGGTGCTTTATACTTTGCTATCCTGTCAGCAACTTCTTTCCTTGCAAAGGCATGCACCATTGAACCGTACTTAATGAACTGGTACTGCCCCTCCTTCTCCGTGACCTTCACGCCTTCCCTTTCGAGCAGTAACTTAAACTGAGCTTCAGAGGAAAATCCATATGCCAGCGTTTTCCTCAAGTATGCTTTTACCTCGTATGCCACATCCTGCATCAGAATCTCCTGCATCACTTTCTGAGACCTTACGTTTTCATACTTGTCGTTTACCTTCTTCCCCTCTTTGCTTACCCTGGTAGACACCATGTGTACATGGTTGTGCGCAGTATCTGAATGAAAGTAGATAAGGTAGGGGTTGTCATGGTACCCCATGCGCTGGAGGTATTCCTCCGCGATTTCCAGGAGTTCCTCCGCACTCTTCTCCCTTCCCTTACAGGAAATAATGGCATGGAACTGGGACTTTAGCACTGACTCGTTTGTGTTTGCCACCAACGTCATGTACCTGATGTAATCCTCCTGCTTCAGGCTTCCCGCAGCCAGGTTCAAGAAACCGAAGTTCTCAGCCTTGAGCAGCTGAGCTGCACCCTGTGCTCTTTTCTCTTCATTGTAAACAACGCCATTGAACCCGGCAGCGGCAGAAAGGATTTTCACGATCATAGCCCACTCATTAACGCTTCAAAAATATAACAAATAATAACTTTTGCATAAAAGCTACTATATATTATTTAACAATTTTAAACTATTACATTTTAGTTAATAGTTATTGTTTTTTATTTATAACATAAAGCTTAATATTTAACAGTTAAGACTTATTAATTCTTACTTATTAATTCTTACTTATTAATTCTTACTTATTAATTCTTACTTATTAATTCTTACTTATTAATTCTTACTTATTAATTCTTACTTATTAATTCTTACTTATTAATTCTTACTTATTAATTCTTACTTATTAATTCTTACTTATTAATTCTTACTTATTAATTCTTACTTATTAATTCTTACTTATTAATTCTTGCTTATTAATTCTTACTTATTAAATAATAAATATTATTTAAACTTCTTGAACCTTGCAGCAGCAATCCGAAGAAAAGAGCGAAGCGCCTTGACCAATTCTTTTTCTATGATACTAAACTCTATCATGTGTCTGTTAAAATCGGCAAGAAACTGCATGTTTATCATATTGTTTGCCTTCAGGTAATTGACATACCTGGCTACCTGATTGATATTGTTACCGACCCTGCTGATCTCTGGGCCGAGCCTATCCAACACCGCGATTAACTCTTTAGGATTAGCAATAAAATCGTCAGGCTGCGCCAGCGCCTTCTTCCGCAGGTAAACAGACAATGATTCATGCCCTGCAGCCGTCATCTCAGCCTCCAGTCGCCTGTATTCGCTATCGGAAAAGGTCAGCTTTACTTGCCTGGCTCTCTTTAATTCAGGCGATAGTTTTGGACGCCCTCCCTTTGCTTTCTTAATATCTTCCATACATTCTTTGCTCAATAAAAGACACGAGTTGCGAGTGGATTTCCCCCTTGCTGATAGCTACGCTGAAAGCAAGGCAAGAGGTTTTGAGGGACTCAAAACACATCTTGCAATACAAAGCCCACCATACACCAAAAGAAAGAATTCCAGGCAAATAATACAAGGAGAAGGGGCTAGGAAGGGATAGGATTCCAAAGATGGAGCATTGGGTAAGCCGGAGAGAAACAGGGGAGCATGGATCATAACTACTCACTACAAGAAAAAGCGCCAAGTGCTAAATCCAGCGGCAAAATACTTATTAACTATTACATGTTATTTAAAAATTAATAAGCAATAATTATCATATAACATCTAACACATATTAAATAATAATTAATATTTACGGCTAGTAATATTTGTCAATTAAAGGCAAGCAGCTTAATAGCCAAGTAATGGTTTGAGACGAAAAGCAGAAAGAGTCAGAAAAGGGTAGACAGGTCAATAGGGGAGAGGTAAGGTTCCAGAAGCCTTCGGCTCTTAAAAGCCCGCACATGGCAAATACTACTATCGCTATTACATGAACTTATCCAAACCTCTGCAAAAAAATCACCCATGTAGTAGAGGCATACCTTGTACTCTCCATCAAGGCGGTTTGAAAGAAACTGCCCCTCATCCCATACCGCCTGTGCCCTGTCATTAAGTGAAAGAATACTATTGAACTCATATAGATTCATAGGAGAACAAGCTAGAAGTTGATTAATAGAAAAGTAGGCAATAAAAGCTTAGCATCTTGTGCTTTGTGAAGCTATCATTTAGTTATCCTTCAGCAGGTACCGATTTCTTGATAGTTTCGTGAAGTAAGGCAAAGAGCTTGATCGCATCTACATCCAGTAGTACCGCCAGGTCCAGCAATTCGCTTACACGAAAGGAGCGGGGATCGTCAATCTTGTTTCGAAGTCGCTGGTTGTTTATGCCTAGTGCTTTGGCCACGGGAGTATACGGTACGATATCAAACAGCTCAGTAAGGGAAGCCAGCTGTTGCTTTTCAAGCATACGCTTGCCTAGTTCAAACTTAGGGCTCTTATCTTCTATTTGCATTATCCTGTAATTAAAGAATCCTGATGGCTTACCTTAAGCCAAATATCTAAGAAATGATGCTTACAAATATATACGTAACATATACAAATTGTTACTAAAAGTAATTGGTAAGTTTACTTTTTATTCTTTTTAGATCTGTTGCTTAAGAGCAATCAAGAAGGTAGAAGTAGGAGGGAGGAGGATTGAGCTTCACCAAGCCACAGGTACTTTGAGAAAACAGCTGCCGTGTCCATCAAGCCTTTGATAAGATAGAAGCATTGGTTCATAGAAAAACAAGCATATTTAGATAAGCTTGAGTACAGATGTTCATAAGCTGCTTTTTGCTCAGTGCTATGACATGTAGCTTACATCGGATGCCATGGAAGGGTAGCTGAAAGGAAAGCTCTTCAGGTCTCTTGCCTTCATCCCTGCTTTCATAGCTAAAGCAAAAATATTGATCGTCTCTTCCGCGAACGGGCCCACCAGGTGCGCACCAAGTATGCTTCCGTCAGTTTTGCTCATCAGCACTTTGTAAGCGTAAGCATGGGCGCGGTGCCTTCTGCCGTTAAACCACTGCCTTGCGTCATGTGTTTTTACCTTGTAGTCCAGCCCCTGCTCCCTCGCCTGCTTTTCAGTAAGCCCCACAGATGCTAGTGACGGAATGGTGAAGACCACCGTGGGAATCTCTGGGTAGTTCACTTTTTTGCTGTTGCCCTTGATGATATTTGTCGCCAGGAAGTGGCCCTCATAAACAGCCACCGGTGTTAAGGGTAAGCCTTCTGTGTCGGCCACATCTCCGGCCGCATACACGCGGGGGTTGGAGGTGCTTTGCAGGTACTCATTTACCGCTATTCCTTTTCTGCCGTGCCTTACTTTGCCTTTGTTCAGCTCAAGCTGTCCTACTTCGGGCACGCGCCCAATGGCGCTCACTACTAGCCCCGTTTCAAGTGTCTCCCTGCCTTCCAGGCTGACTTCATAACCGCTGCCCTTTTGTGTGATGCACTGCACCTGACAGTTCAGTATTATGTCTATGCCTGCCTCTTCTGATACCCGCATCAGCTCGTCCACCATGTCTTGTTCAAAATGCTTCAGGGGACGGGGGCCGTGCTCTATGATCGTGACACGGGTGCCTGCGCGTGCGGCAAGGTGGGCAAACTCAAAGGAAATATAGCCGCCGCCCAAAAAGGTAATGTGCTCCGGTAGTGCTTCGAGGTTCAGGAAATCGTCGCTTGTGATGGTATACGCTACCCCTTGTGCGTCCAACACCCTTGGGCGTGCACCAGTAACCACCACTATTCTTTCAGCGAAAATCTCCTCCTGACCCACCTGCAAAGTGGACTCATTCAGAAAAGAGACAGGAGCATGGTACGTGTCTATTCCGGCCTTCTCAAATCCCTTCTCCATGTTCTCAGGCACAGGATCCGTGAAAGTGTCCTTAAAGGTCATCAACTCACCCCAGTCAATTTTCACCTCCCCGTTAAGGCCTTTCCCCAAATGCCGCTGCACCTGCTCCTGCAGGCTGGCACCGTCAATAAGCACTTTCTTCGGATCACAGCCCCGCAGGGCACAGGTGCCCCCGTAAGGCCGGAAGTCGGAGATAGCAGTCTTCAGCCCAGCTTTCGCGCACTTCTTGGCCACGGCGGCACCGGCCATTCCAGCACCAATCACAAACACATCATATTTCATAGCAAGTTCGTCTTATTATATCTTACTTAAGTATTTGCTTAAATACTTTTACATTTGTAATTTTGTTGCGTAAGTATTTGAAATGAAGGAAGACAAAACATGTATCCGAGTATATGCCGATGAGCACCGGCTGAATCTGTGCGCTGAAAAGCTGAATTCTGCAGAGACCATGATTCAGGAGCTGAGCCAGGTGCTGAGCCTGGCCGGCACCGAGACGAGGCTGAAGATCCTCTACCTGCTGGAGGAGGAGGGGGAGCTGTGCGTGTGCGACCTGAGCGACGTGCTGCAGATGACCATGTCCGCCGTCTCGCAGCAGCTGCGCAAGCTTAAAGACGGCGGCATCATCCAGAGCAAAAAAGTAGGGCAAACGATCTTTTACTCCCTGAAGCAGGATCACCTGAAAATCATAAATCCCCTTTTCAAGCATATCAGCAGTAAGTTAGAACAAGCATAATCCCCTGCCATGAGAACATCCCCGACAAGACTATTAGGAACCGGCCTGTTGGCGGCCCTCCTTGCATCGCTCTGCTGCATCGCTCCCTTGCTGGCCCTGGTGGGCGGCGTCACTGGTGCCATCTCCGCCTTCGGGTGGGTGGAGCCTTTCAGGCCTTACCTGGCCGGCATCACCGTGGCCGTGCTGGCCCTGGCCTGGTACCAGCGGCTAAAGGCGGAAAAATCAGCCGCTGCCTGTGCATGTGAGGGAGAGGCAAAGCCTACCTTTTGGAAATCAAACAAATTCCTGTTGGCCGTAAGCTGCGTGGCACTGCTCCTACTGGCCTTCCCTGAATACGCGGGAGCCTTCTACAGGCAACAACCCGTTGCCAAAGCTGCCAGCGCGCAAACGAACTTCACACAGTCGGTAAAGCTGCAGGTGAAAGGCATGACCTGCGCGGGCTGCGAGGCGCATGTGAACCAGGAAGTAGGCAAACTGGCAGGTGTCTTCAGCGTGAGCACTTCCTATAAGAAAGGCAGTGCCGTCATCAAATACGACAGCACAAAGGTAAGGCCCATGCAGATTCTGCAGGCGGCCAGGAAGACAGGCTATACGGTGGCCATAGAGGATAAGAAGCCATGATGGATAAGACGAAGACAGCCTCCGTGCTTACTTGCCCGGAGTGCGGGCACAGGAAAGAGGAGCAGATGCCAACGGATGCCTGCCAGTATTTCTACGAGTGCGAGCAATGCCGCACCGTACTGAAACCCAAGTCAGGAGACTGCTGCGTGTACTGCTCTTATGGCACAGTGGCGTGCCCGCCCATCCAGCAGAACAAGAGCTGCTGCTGACCTTTGCAGCCGATAGGTTCAAATAACACACCCCGGTGAGTTGCTTTCCGGTGGAGAAGCCGTAAACCCTGGCATTCCCAAAAAAGCCATATAATTCGCTCAATTTTTAGGCCTCTGTTCTGCCCAACCAAGGCACTTTCTCTCATAACTGCTTATATGTTAAAAAAGATAACTTCTAAGAAATATTAAATGTAGCAGCTCTAGAATTAGTAGTTACCTGAACACATCATTACACTTCACCTAAAGTTAATACACCAAAAGAACCCCGCCGAAGGCGGGTCGCCATGGCAGAATTTCGACTTTCAAATCTCCCCAGTTAACCCCATCAGTATTAAAATGAAAGACCTTGCCTGATGTTACCAGACAAGATCTTTCAAAGGACTATGCTGCCATAGTTGTTGCTTCTGCCCCCAGGTTACTATCTGCCTGTAGGTTCAGGATATAGCTGGCCGCTTTAAAAGCCTTTGTGCTTGCATAGATGATCATGGTCTTATCATCTTTAAATTTCGTCGCCCATCCCTGCAAGTAAGCCACCGAGTTCTCAAAAACCTCCGCTTTGATACCTGCAAAGGCGTTGAGGAAACTTGCTCCCATCTCGGCTATCAGCTCCTCCTTAGAGTAATTTATGTCCCCAAACCGGGCCGCCTTCGCTTCATCGGCGAAACGGTTAAGCCTGGTTTGATGGCCTGTAGAGTGAATCAGTTCGTGAAACAAAGTCGCGTGATAAGCCTGAGAGGAAACAAAGCTGCTCAGCTCCGGCATCTGTACCGTATCATTAAAAGGCGCATAGTAGGCCTGGGAGCCGCCGTGCAGAACGTTCGGGCGTGGCATAGGGTATTGATCCACCACCTCCTGACAAGCCTCTATTACCTGCAGATCGGTACGCTCATGAACAGAAGGGAGGGTAAACTCTATTCCTTCCACCTGATCAATGTTAAATACAGTCCAAATAAAAGGGACAAACCTTCTCTGATACACCTCCTCTGTCTCTCCTGCAGTGCCATTACCCTCCCTAGTATCACTTTTGGCGTAAACTTTCCAGTAGATGATCTGCGTTCCTTTCTCTCCCTTCTTTACATATCCCCCCAGCTCTTTAGCCTGTTTATAGGTAAGAAAATAGGGCGTCCTAAAGCTTTTTTTATCAGTCAGGTAGTTCAGAAAGAAAGCATTGAAGCCTTCATAATAGCGGCCAGATACATAGTTTTTAGGCAATCCGTAAGATGTCCATGGCTTTCTCCAGAATACCTGGCCTTGTTCTAATTGCTCGATGACCTCATTTGTTACCTGATCTGCCAGTTGAATGAATTTTTGATAAGCGTTCATAACTTTTAGCTTTAGAAGGTTAAACAAAACTTATATCAATATATACGTAATGTATACATTTAGTTACATTTAGTATATTTAATTTATCCGCAAAATAGAGTTTTTATTTCCCCTTATGTTAGCGCTAAATTGCTTGTGTGGTATTGTAGAACAGGCATTACTACAGAAAGAAAAAAAGAAAACCCGCCGTCAGGCGGGCCGCTACGGTTGGTTTACAGCCGAGATTTGAAGGAGTAAGGGACTTTTATAAAAGTCCCTCGTCTGCAAAAGAATAATAACCCTCATTGGTAAGGATGATGTGATCCAGAACAGCAATATCAAGTAAGTTACCGCCCTCCTTCACCTTTTTAGTAAGGCTAATATCTGCACTGCTGGGCTTTAAGTTGCCCGATGGGTGATTATGAGCTAAAACGATCCCACTGGCATTGGCTTTGAGTGCAGCGACAAAGATAAGTTTGGGATCTGCCACCGTACCGGCCACGCCACCGGTAGAAACCTCAAATATTCCCAGCACTTTGTTTGCCCTGCTTAATAACATAACCTTAAATTGCTCGCGGAACTGTATGCTGCCCTCATCCCATAGCTGTAGGAAGAAAGTGTAACTGTCTTTAGAACTCGTAATCTGCGGGCGCTCGGAGGGCTTCACCTGGGGATGGTAGCTGAGCTTTACCTCTGCAATCTGGCTGACGGTTGTTGAAGTCTGTTCCATACACACAAAATTTAAAGGGGTTAATATAAAAGATATATTGATATATACGATGTGTATATAAAAAGTTACATTATGTATGTATTATTTTTATGCTTTTATCTTATTTTTCCCGGCCCTGTATAGGAATCTTTAGACTTCATAGCTAGTTATTAAAGCACTGGTCATATTTTAGCTGTTTTTGTGAAGAAGTTGTGTAATTTTCGCAGCGCAAGTCTCTTTCTCTTCCCTTTTGTTAAATCTTTATTGTTCACGAACCCCTCCGACATTTCAATTTACTATTTATAAGGAAGTATATAGAAGTATATATATTTAGTGGCAATACTTGAACGGCTGTACGGAATAGAGCCAATGGGGTGCATTGTGGGTGTGGCAATACTTGAATGACCTATTGCTACTGAGGCAATACTTGAACAGCTTTGGAGAAGCGTGGCAATACCTGAATGGCTTGAGGCAATACTTGAGTAGGTAAAACAGCTATTGTTGAGGGGAATAGCCAATTTGTGGCGATACTTGAACGACTTGAGACAATACTTGAATGGATTGTGGCAGTACTTGAACGGCTCCGGCTACTGAGGCAATACTTGAATGGCTCTGAAAGAGTGTGGCAATACTTGAACAGTAGATATTCCCTTGGCTTAAGAAGGCATCCATAAGGTAAAAGATCGATTCGATACATTAGACCCGCCGCTTCATATGGTTTGCAGCAACGCAACCTGTCAAGAGACCCTCAGAAAGAACGCCTGTGGCATGCTGGAGACATTCGCTAGGAGTCTCTATCATCATTAATCAAGTGCCTTCGTTAAGTCGCTGTGCATTAGAGACAAATCGTTCCTGCGCATAATGCCGGTTCTCTCCACATTGCACGTTATAGAAGAATTGGCTGCTCAGCTTGTCATACACTATTTCGGTGACTCTACCTTTTTGGTCACCTAATCCTGTGAACGTACCGCTTACTTCTACATCTTCTCCAAGTTTGTATTTTGCAAAAGTCATATCTCATCCATATATTAGATTGGCCCTTTATGTCTCGAATGTGTGGCAATACTTGAATAATAGGCTAGAACACTTGCTTAAAGTCCTTCCAAGGCCAATGTAGGGAGTTTCCAAATAGCCTTTAGTTCTGTCCTGCGTGACAATACTTGAATAACCTTTTAGTTATCATCGGAGAACAGACCTCCCCTAATAAGCTTTTTCGCCATTGCCAGTGTGATATCCTTGTTGTGTACCTTAAAATATGCTTTGCAAAGCTCATTTGCCTTATGCGTCAGGTCTGCGTCCGAATTAGTCAGCCAACGCTGAAAAGTATCTTTCTCTCCTGTGATCTGGACATGGTTCCCATAGGTATGGTGGAAAAGATCCCGCATACGCTCCAGCAGAGCAATGTAAAAGTTATGATCCTCCTTCGCCTCCATAACCTCGTGGTACACGGAGAAGTCCAGACTAACCCAATAGAGCTCCTGGTACTTTTTAGTTGGATCCCCTTGGACAAAGGTATAATCGAAAGGCAGCTTTCCCTTCTCCCGAATGTAGTCCAGCACCCTCTTCACACTTTTTTTCTTGAACCGAGGTTCCTCTGACTCAATATGGGCAACCGAGGCCAACAGATCTATAGGCAACTTCGTGATGCGTTTACCTGAGCTAAGCAGCTGGTGACGCGTCTTGTAAAGGAAAATGTACAGGCTCTTGCGCCCGTCGCCGCCACGCCCTTTTCCTACATGCTTATAGCCGTTGGTGTCGATGGTATAGTACCTGCGGAAAAACCCTTCCATAAGCTCATCTGATATTCGGACATCGTAAATCTTGATGGTATTGGTGTGTCTGTCGATGCTAACCTTAATATCCTTGAGAATGGCAAAGTTCTTCAGCTCTATCACCTTATCCTGGTGCTTATATTCATAGGAGCGAGAGAAGATAATGTTATTGCTCAGCATGTGGAACAGGGCATAGTCAAAGGTTGTCTCAAACCGGTGACCGAAATATTCCGGCACCTCCGCTTTGGGGTTATTTCTGAACTTGGGATGCACCTCACACAAGGTCTGCTTATTACGCCCAGTTTCTTTACAAAACTCTGAAAGCGTGAACCTCGTGAAACCGAAAAGGTCCTTTTTCATTTTCCTTGAAATAAAGACGATGAAATCTTTCACAATACCGGCATCTTCATCAAAGGACTTCTCAATGTCTCTGATGTTATCGGCTACGCTCCTGTCAATCCTACTCAGGAAGTAGGTCGGATCGCTTAAAAGGGCCTCAGAGGGTTTGTTCTCGTGTTGCATAAGTTACTAAAATACAGGTACGGATTGGCAACTCAGCCACTGGTACAGTCCTTCCTCCTCCTTATAAGGAACGGGTTGGAAAAAATCTTTGGGTAAGTTAAATTTTTTCAAAGTTAACAATGTACAAAATATAAATCTTTATAGAACTAACCTTTCTCGATCCGGATGCTGTACCCAACTTTCTGCAGCGTTTCCTGGGCTTTGATAAGCCTTGCCAAAAAGGTTTGCCTATAGCTCCCCTTCCCACGGCCAACGCCTTCATCCAGCTCTGCCAACTTCTCCCAGGTAAGGTTTGTCTCCTTAAACATAGCCTTCACCTCTGCGCTGATGTGGCTCTTAGAATCACACGCTGCGCATGTGTCGCCTTGGTTGTTCTGACTCATAGTTTGAACCTGATAGATTGCTTATTTGATAACTCAACAGGCTGAAGGACCTCCTTAAACAGCGGGTAAAAAGGGGAGGGGCCTTTGTTTCCTGCAGCAAATGAAGCCTGCTCTGCCTGTTGGTACTGCTGCGCCGAAACCTTGAGCCAGTCTATTTCATACCCCGCCTGTCGGGACAAAAGGGAAAAGAAAACCTTTAGTGTTCTGGTGTTTCCCTCACGGAAGGGGTGAATGGCATTCAGCTCCTCAAAAAAATAAGATCCCTTCAATAGGAACTGCTCCCTGGCCAGTCCCTTTAAATACCCCGCTGCCTTCAGCTCCTGGAGTAAGTGGTTGGCATAGGGCTCAATCATACGTGGCGCGGCATGTACGGCATTGTCTTTGGAGATCATCACACTCCGGAGCTCCCCTGCCCAAGGGTAGACGGAGCCAAATGTTTCCTTGTGGATCAGCTGCCAAAGCGTTAAATCAAACTTTAGCTGGCTGGGCAGTTTATCAGGCAAAGCCAGCACGTTATGTCTCCAGTGGGTAAGCTCTAATTTGCTTAGCTTAGCTGCGTCCCTGATGTCAAAATGATTGATCAGCACACTGGTGCCGGGATAGCAGTACCTGTCGTTCATTACAGATACTTTAAGTTGAATACCTGAGTCATCTCCTCAGGCGTGATTTGCCCGTTGATATACAGTTCGTCCAGCACCTTGTTGAGCTCCTCCTCCTCGTAGCCCTCGCAGGCAGCTATGTGGTTTGTCTGCCCGAGTTGCTCTCTCCGTTCCTGGCGAACCTTTTCCGATACCACAGGCCTGTCTCTGTACTGAGATAAAAGCAGCTGTACTTTCTGCTCCCTGACCTCCTGCTGCACTGTCTCCAGGCTTCTGATCAGTCCGTTGAAGTACTCTGCTATAGTTCTGTGATTGCGTTGGTTCGTGGCTTCTATGGCTTTGATGAAGTACATATCGTCCACGTTGCTCTGGTCATAGTTTTCCAGTATGATCGTGGTCCCGTTCTGCAAAATGCCTTTTACTCTGTTCATGCTAATTCAAGGTAATGCCTATATTGGTATACGAAATAGGCTTGTTAATGTAACAATATATTGTTACATTAACAAGCAAAAGTTAGCTTTTTAAAATGGTATTACAAGTAAATAATATCCAAGAGTTGTGCAACAAACACTTGAGTTAATTAGGTATAAGACTTTAAAAGTATAATATGCAAGAACACAAACTTATCCAATTGGACATGCTAATGCTTTTGCAGATCTTTTTGATTTTCAGAGCTGCCACTGCTTGGCAGCTTGGCAATTTGTTAGAAGAAAAAGCGGTATTTATGCGTGTTTTCTTCTAATAGAAAGATACCTGATTTAGCCGCATGAGCATGAGCGCGCGCCCGCTGGCCGCTATTTTATTTCTGGAGCACTACGATCCTTAGAATCTCAACCTTATGGGGTCAGAGAAGCAGTGTCAGCCGCATTATGGGTCTCAATATAACGAAAAGGAGAAGCAGACCGAGCTGAGCTTAAACTGGGGTTGACTATGTAGTAAGGATGTATGAAGTCTCTATCGGCAAGTAGCGTATTGTACTGTAGGATAAACACCTTAAATCTTTATAAAATAATAATTGCAAACAGTTGTTTAATAAACAATTACTATATACCTTTCTTATAACCTCTAACGAGGTGCTTTCCCTACTGTTTACCTAATTATTCATACTATTACCTGCATCAACGTTGTTGCCTTGCCGCTATTGGCCAAAGCGTGACGTTAATAACTGTGTCTGATTAATAATCAATTCTATTTTTTAAGTTCAACAAAGGCCTTAAAATTTACAATTCATTTTCCTCTTCCTTTCCGCGTCCTGACGCGGCCAAAACTGCTGCCGTAATGGTTAGCCGCTACAATGCCAATACCTTGATACCACTAGTTTTTTACTTAGCAAACTTATGAAACATAAAAGCAAATTACTCCTCCTTCTCTTCCCATTCTTCTTAAACACCGCCTGCAAAAAGGATGAGCTGAAGCTGCTGCCCGACGCCACTCAGAGCGGCGCTGACACCATGGGAGCTATTGTGAACGGCAAAGCATGGGTTGCCAACGGTGGCACAGGCTTTAACGCGCCTGACCCTGTGGAGGGTGGCTATCATGGAACTTACACTTTTGACTCAACCCAAAATAATGTGCTCATAGATGCTTACAGAAAAGATAAGACCGGTTTTCAGATTTACCTTAGGGGTGTGTTCAAGCCGGGAGAGTATCCCCTAAATTCTACTACTAACTTGTTTGGCGGAGAGCTGAAGCAGCCCCAGAACTACGGTGCCTACTACGTGCCAGGCAAACTGTACATGACCACCAGTAAGTACAAAGGCATGGTCATCGTCACCAAAGCAGATACGATTAATGGAATTGTATCTGGCACCTTCGCCTTTAAGGCTGTGCACGGGCAGGACTCGGTGGTGGTCACCAATGGGCGGTTCGATGTCAGCACGTTCTAAGTTCACTACTTGCTTCCCTTCTATTCACTGTCCACTATAAAATGTAAATGTTATGAAACAACTTTACCTGCTCAGCCTATTGGCTTTGCTTTCTTTTAGTGCCCTCTGCCAGACACACCCGGCTGAAAAGAGCGATTTTCAGGCCGAGGCTGATCGCCGCATTGCAAATTTGAACAAGAGCCTGATTCCCAGCGGCATTCTCTATGATAGGGTAGTGCCTCTGGCCCGTCTGGATGTTTTCAATCAGCGTGCTCAGGCCGATACCTCCTCCTACACTCACTTCGGACAGGCGCACTACGAACTTTACAATGCCAGCTATGCTCCTCCCGTTATATTAAACCCCGATACCCTCGACGCGCGATCCGCCCGTTTCAAGCAAACTACTGTAGTGCCTATTGGTGTGCTTTACTATAACTTTCATAAAATAGACACACTTGCCCTGAGAGACAACCTGCTCAGCGTTTCCAACGACTTATATTACGATGTGGCTGGCAGGCCCCGAATACCCTACGTAAGTGCCTGGGCATTTGCAGTGGCTCCTTTGGCGGAACAAGCCAGAACAGGAAGCGTAGCTTTTCAATTACCTGCGAACCTGATAATAAAGAATACCTCCTTAAGTGTCAGCAGGGTAGAAGTAACTGGCGGCGACAACAATACCACCATCACGCTTACCCCGAACGGCAGCAGCAGTAGTTTATACTATAGCACCGGTGGTGAAAAAGTGCTGAAGTTTAAAATGGTGCTCAGCAACAACACCTCCAGGATCACCTACGGAAGACTTAAGCTGCTTGGAACAGCATCTACTATCACATCGGCTACGGCCCGGGTTGCTGCAGATGGCACTGATTATGAAGCACAATATATTCCTTGCTTCAAAGAGTATATCTATTCAACTGAAAGCTTTAAGGGTTATGAAGAGGCAACGGCAAGAGTGGGTAAAGGAGAGGTATATTACTACTATGCAGCTGCCAAAAGCTGTAACAATGCCAACAACACCAGCCCCGCCAATAAACTGAACGTTACAAAGCCTATCATAGTGTTAGACGGCTTCGATCCAGGCGACGGGAGAGGCGCTGCTGAAATCTATGGGAGGTATTTAAGCTACACGAGTTCAGCTTCAGGCCCACAAAATCTTGGAGTTCAAATGCGAACCAAGGGGTATGACGTGATTGTCCTGAACTTCCCTGATGGGGCCGATTACATCGAGCGAAATGCCTATGTGCTGATGACGCTTGTCACAAGGGTTAACCAGCAACTAGCAGCGGCAGGAAGCATGGAGAAAATCACCATTATAGGGCCAAGCATGGCTGGCCTTATTTCCCGCTACGCCCTAGCTCTGATGGAAAAAAGAGGCAACGTACATAACACCAGACTTTGGGTTTCCTTCGACGCACCGCATTTAGGAGCCAACATCCCCATAGGCGACCAATGGTTCCTGAATTATATGGCCCCTGTTAGCAAGGGCTCCAGAGATGCCCGTAATAAGCAGATAAACTCCCCGGCTGCCCGCCAGATGTTAGTGCATCACTATTTGAGCAATTCTCAGACTGTTGCCGGCGCACCTAATTACAGAGACAGGTTTAAAACTGCTTTGGAAACTAATGGATTACCAAACACCATGGGGTTTCCATCAAGTGCTATTCGTAAGATTGCCCTAATCAATGGCAGCCAGAACGGAGTTTTGCAGCCTACTGGTAGCGCCTGTGGGACAGCTTTTGATCTTGAAGTAAAGAAAACAGTGCTTTCAAGGGTGCTTTTACTTTGGTGGCTAAACTCCAGCGTGACTAGTAAATTTATTGCAACGCATGTTGCTTTTGCTCCAAGTGCCGACAACGTGTGCAAAGTTTTTGAAGGAACTTCGTATGGCCCTTTCGGGATAGGCATCCCTGGGCGCGACAGGTACGCTAAGGCAATTAATTCAGGAGCCAGTATAGATTTAGCCCCAGGTGGAACCTATGATAGCCAAGGTATTATTCGGGATGAAGCTAATGATATGGGTGGCAGAGCACTAATGAAGACTAGCTTTTCAAACCTGGTGGAGAACCACTCTTTTATACCTACAAAAAGCGCTTTAGCCTACAAGTGGAATAATCAGGCTAACGTTGGTAACTGGGGTGAGAACTTAAGCAACAGAAACCTGTTTTGTTCCGGTGAGATTCCATTTGATGCCTACTATGCACCTGCTCAAAATGAAGAACATGTGTTACTAAGCGAGGCAGGCGCGAACTTTGTGACAAAAGAGATTGATGGAATTATTTCTATAAAGCTAGGAAACTACGGTGCCACGATAGCAGGCCCAGATAATATGTGCGCCAGTGCTTCTTACCAGCTAAACGGCCTGCCTAGCGGGGCAACAGCAAGCTGGAAAGTATCCCCAACAAATCTTTTCACGGTTTCAACGGGCACGGGTACAATGGCAAATCTTCAGAAAGCGAGCGCCTCTTCCACAGGTCAGGCTACTATTACCTTTACAATAAGCGGGAAGTGTGGAAACGAATCGATCTCGAAAACCATAACACTCGGCAGCAGTAATACAGCCTTTATCAGTAACCCGTACGACTTGAGCTGCTACTGCCAAATCTATGGGCCTGAAACAGGGAAAACGTACCAGTTCTTTGTGGACACAAACGTCTCCGGAGTGGACCCTAGCAACTACCTGTGGACCATCACACCGCCACTTGGCTCTCCTGAGCCATATCCAATGGAGTACTCTGGCAGCTCCATTTATTTCGATGCCTATTACCCTGGAGAGTACACTTTCGAGTTGCAGCAGTACACGCCAGGCTGCGGATGGAGCGTCAAAGACACAAGAAGCTTTTACTTCAATCAGGGCTATGACATGTATGCTTATGCCTATCCTAACCCGACTTCAGATGAGCTAAACGTATCACTCAGCAATGCCTTCCCTGAAGATGGTAACAAAACTGATAGCAGCTACGAGGTACGCCTTCTGGATACGCAGCAAAAGGAGGTATACTCTAAAAAAACCAAGGAAAAGCAATTGATCATTCCTGTTCAGAAACTCAAAAGCGGCACTTATTACCTACAGCTTAAATCAGGTAACAGAAATGTAGTAAACCGAATTCTCATTGGTAAAGAAGTAAAGTAATTACATAAGCTTTTAATGAGTTGATCAAAACCTAGTTTAGAAATGGTTGGCTTTAAGATTGGCCACTCCAATCGGGTGCTGGAAAGCGGTGCAGGTACATCCCTGCGCCGCTTTTTATTTTATGGCAGCTTTGTTACGAGATTAAGAACAGCACTTTAATTATTATGCTTTAAATAAAATTTATTAACTAAAATTTTTTAAATAATATTTATTACATAATACATTAGAAGCCCTAATTCAATCAATATAGAATCATGTATATAAGGCTAAATCCAGCACCAGATGGCTACAGTCGATAAAGATCAAGCGATAATTCCTTTAATTATAACATATTAGTAAAACCAATTTACTCGATCAAAGGAGCATGCTTCTCCTTATCCAGTGTTTTAATCAGCTCATGCAAAAGCGAATAAGCGGAGTTAGACTCGAGCAGATCCACCTCCTGCACACTGTTCACCATCAACTTACGGTTACAGATATGGATGCGATTGAGCATCGGGACAATGCTGTTGAGGTAACGGTTATAGAAGCCAGCGATATCCTCCACGCCGTCAGGAAGCTTATAGCCTGACTTACCTTGGATACTTGCGATTAGCACCCCGTTGTCGCGCAGGTGTTGAACACAAACCCGCAGCTGCTGCTCCGAAAAAGTCGGAAATCTTCTTTTTAGCTTATCGATGATCTCCCGTTTCTCGATGAGGCGGTCAGGCGCGGTGCGGAACATCAGGTACAGATACTGCAACACGGCAAGCGCCTCCTCCGAAAGGCTGTTTCTACCAGAGAGTGCCTCTTGGGCGGACTCCGATGCTATTCTTCGAATAAGATGGTTCTTCTGCAGGTCTTCGGGGGTAGGGGAGAGGAGATAGTCTGTTATTTCAAAAGGGAAAAAATCAATGAACGTACGGTCGTGCAGCAGATCGAACAGTGCGGATGCCTTTTCGTGGCTGTGACTGGTGCAGTAAATCTTGCCTAGGCAGCCAGAAAGAAAATCTGCCAGCTGCACCAGGGGCTCCTCTGCCTTATCCTCCACCAGGCGGTAAGAGCGCTCCGGCGTAAACAGATCCCGCTGGATAACCTTAGTTTCAATGTAATGGTGCAGGCTGCGCCGAAACTCTGGCCAGCCAAGCTGATCGGCATGAATCGAGAAAGCAGTGAAGTTTTTGGGAAACTGCTTGAGAAAGATTCTGTTGAAGTATTTATAGAACACATCATTATGATCAAAACCTGCTCCCTCCAGCTTGCTCTTGTTGATGACCATCCCCAGCACCACGAAGTCCAACTGGCGCAGCTCCCTTAATACCTCCAATCTTTTCCGGAAGCCCTTCTCATCATTGGGGATACGGCTGGACTTGATGGGTTGGCCTTGGAAGAAGCGTTGGCTGATCGTATCCCTTAGCAGCTGGGCCTGCTCCAGCTTCTTCTCATCCAGGAGAACAGCTGTCAGAACAAAATGGGAGAAGGTACCGGCTTTATCCAGGTTTAGGCTGGCGTTTCCGAATTCATCCAGAAAAATATGTACATGTTGCATAGGAGGAGTATAGGGTGATAACTCTTATGCCACATAAGATACAAAAGATGAAGCACTTTCAATATAAATATAGCAAGCCTAAACTACGCTGGTGAGGGCATCCGTTTGAAACTGCCCTTGTCGGATGTGCAGCCGCTGAACGGTGATGGCAAAGAATTTCTTCCCCCTGCGGGTGGTGAAGCCATGGCTGTTAAGCCGGTCAGCAATTTGCTGATAGGTCATATCCTTTTCCCGATACATCTGGATCAGTTCCGTGGCCTGTCGGTTGGCTTTGTGCGATGCTGCGTTCTCCTGCCGTATCTGAAGTCCTTTCGTCCTGGCTCCCTGGGTCAGGTTCTCAGGCGTACCCAAGGCAAAACCCTGTAGCTTCTTTTGCTGGAGCGCGGCTCTGGTCCTGGAGCTGATTAACTCCCGCTCATGCTGGGCCAATACGGCGAAGATTCCGATGGTCAGGGTATTGGCATCGGGCATATCCACAGCAAGAAAGTCCACGTGGCTGTCACGCAGCTTAAAGATAAACCCGGCGTTACGACTGAGACGATCCAGTTTGGCAATCAGCAGCTGGGCCTGCTCCCGTTTGGCCAGGGCGATGGCCGCCTCTAGCTCTGGCCTATCGTTCTTCTTGCCGCTCTCCACCTCAATGTGCTCGGCAAGCAGCGCATCGCCGGGCTTGAGGAAACCCTTCACCATCTCGCGCTGTGACTCCAGACCCAGCCCGCTCTGGCCTTGCTTCTTTGTGGAGACCCGGTAGTAGGCCACGTACTTCATCTTCGCTACTCCTTATTATATAGGTGAAACTCGGGGGCGAAGATAGTTATAACATTTTACAAACGGACGTTTATAAAATGTTATAGATACACAAATATGTAAAAAGTATCTGCTCTGCTATAAATTTTAGAGAACCAGCAGGTCAAAAGGGGGATGGGTAATCTAAGGACTCTCGATCCTTTAACGGCAGGGGAAGAGGTGCTTGCCCTGCCGGGGCAGCAATAAGATAGGGGAAAGTTTCAGAAATGTGCCGTAGCATTTTTGGAGACCACAGTTTACCCTTATGTACTTACATGAGGTCTTCTTGGTACACTTTGACTTCATATGTACCAGAAATTAACATTCTTGGTACACACCTTCAGCTATATGTCCCTAAAATCAGCATTCCTGGTACATACTAAGAATCTTGCGTGCCTATAACAGGCGTGGTGGAGGTGTACTGCTCTTTGGCGTTCACAAAGACCTCGATCAGGGGGAGATTCAGGTAGTAGTTGCTCGTGCCTACCTTTTCTTTTTGTAGCAATCCTAAATCAGCAAGCGCGTTCAGGTACCGGGCAGCGGCTTTTCGCTCCAGCATGAGGTCCTTCATTACAAACTCGATTTTAGTGTAAGGGTGCTTGAACAGGTTGTTGAGCAGATCCTGACTGTATATTTTTGGCAGGTCCGTACGAATTCTTTTTTTGTACTGCTGCATGAGGAGGTTTATGCTTTTCACCATCTCGATGGTCTGCTTGGCAGTTTCTTCCACTCCCTTCAACATGAACAGGAGCCATGCCTCCCAGTCACCTGAGTCGCGTACCTGCTGCAGTAGGCGGTAATAGTCTGCCTTATTTTCCACCACATAGCGACTGAGGTATAGCACAGGTAGTTGCAGCAGGTCTTTGCACACCAGGTACAGGATGTTGATGATACGTCCTGTGCGGCCATTCCCGTCATAGAAAGGATGGATGCTCTCAAATTGGTGGTGGATGATGGCCATCTTGATCAGCGGGTCGACATCCGATACCTCGTCATCATTAATATATTGGACGAGGTTATGCATGAGGTGTTCTATCTGGTCAGGGTGCTGCGGCGGTGTGTAAACCGTTTCACCCGTTTTGGCATTTTTCAATGCCGTGCCTGGCAGCTTACGCAGGCCAGCGTTGTTCTGCTCAAGTTCCTGTTGAATCCTAAGAATATGGCTTAAGCTCAGAATCTTATTCTTACGCACCGCTTCAAATCCTTCTCGTAAGGCAGTGGCATAGTTCTGCACCTCCTTAGTGGCAGTGCTTAGGGCGTAACCTGCCTGCAGTTCGGCTTTGAACAACTCATCCTGGGTGGTGATGATGTTCTCAATGGCCGAACTGTCCCGCGCTTCCTGCAGCGTAAGCGTGCTGATCAATATCTGTTCATTGGGAATAGTTGCGGCCACTCCTTTCAGCTCGGCCAGATAGCGGTGGGCTGTCGTCGCCTGTTTTAAAACGGCTTTTGTCTCTACTTCAACAGGAACAGGTAAATCAGTTGGCTGCCACATGGCTAAAATTGTATTAGATTAGTGAAAAGCTATTGGGGGTTCCCCAACAGCAAATGGTGTATAACTATGTAAGTTGTCTTTCTAAGATAACAGCAGTCGATGAGAAGGCCAGCTCTTGGTTGAGCTATAATTACAGCTGCCCTATCAGCTCCTTAGCCTTATTCAGGTTGTAAGCTCCCTCTATAGCTTTACTCTCAAAAACCATAAAATAGTTATAGCCAGAACCAGCCAGTTGTGCCCACTGATTGCCTAAACGGCATTTGGCCTCGCTGTCTGAATTATCCCGATCATCTCCCTTCGTTTCCAAAAGTATTACCCTTCCAGACTTCGTGTAAAGTATAAAATCAGGGTAATGGTTTGATTTAAACCCGTTTATGGCAAAGCCTTTGCCCCGCACCAAATTTCGGTGCCAGAACAGCACATTTGGCAGACTAGAAAATTCCATAATGCTGCTCTGCTCAAAGTTACTCATGCTGCCTTCGCGCTCATAAAGTGAGCTGGCAACCGGCGCACCCAGGGCACCGGGCACCAAAGTCACAGGAAACTTCCAGTTTGCAGCTGCTGTAATTTTTCCAATCTTCAGCTGCTCATTAAAGCGCTGTTCTGCATAGGCGTCAGCCAGTGATCGGATCTTCTTCTTTATCTTATCGGTGTAGCTATACTTGCGCGACAGGAAATCCCGAAGCTGTTCGGTTGTTAGCTTGGAAAGAATCCGCTCCACGTAGATTTTTACCTCCTGCTCAGCGATAGGGTACATGTTGCCGATAAGCTGCATGATCTGGTGACCAATGTCTTTTACCTGGCTCTCCTTAGGCTTTGCCAGAATGTACTCGGCAATGGGATCCTTTACCTGTTGCTGCTCAATCTTCGCGAAAGACGGTGTGAAGTCATCCTTCTTGGCCTCATGCAGATCCACCTTGTACATATCCGATGAGATGCTGTCAAACGCTACTTTAGTATCCTCATCGGAAAGCCGGAAACCTTTTAACAGCACCTCCTGATTAAGTAGGGCAGCACCTGTTTCCATATCGAAAATAGAGCTGGTGGGTACTTCCAGGAAAAACTGCGGCAAGACTATCTGCTGTGCCGTTTCTGCAAAGGCATCCCGCATCTGGTAACGCTGTACTTTTTCACCCATTTCAGAAAAGATGTTGTCAGTATTCGATTTCTCTTGTTCCTTTATCCGCTGCTCTGTTTCAGCAACCTGCTGCACAGCCATTTGCTCGATCTGTGAAATGACGGAAGAGGAGGCAGTAGGAGGTAAAGGAGTATCAAGGCTATAGCTAATGCGACCGGTGTCGATCTCGTCCTCATTGGGTGTCTCCGGGTACTCCTCTGGGAAGAATGCCTTGTTCAGCGATTGCTGAGGCGTTTCCTCTGGCTTTGGTGCCTCCGGCAGTGCATCCTTATGGCGGTAGTCTTTGCTGCTGAAACCAGATGCCTGCAGCCCTTTTACAATATTCTGCAGCGTTTCGTTAAACTTGGCTGAGGCTGTGAGCACGTAGGACACGTTCAGCAAGGGGTGACTGTGTTTCATCACATAGGGCTGGCGCAGCACCCGACCCAGTATCTGCTCCACATCCACTGCCGAGGACTTGTCGGCCAGGGATGCTAGTATGTAGGCAAAGGGGCAGTCCCAGCCTTCTTTTAGGGCGTTTATAGTAATGATGAAGCGAACTGGGCATTTCTCCGACATCAGATCCACGCCCTTCAGCTCGTCTTTGTTTGCTGTTTTTATCTTGATCTGCTCCTTCGGAATGCCTAGTTTGAGCAGTTGCTGCTTCAGTTTATCGAAGGTGGTATTCTCTTCGCCGGTGCGCGGCTGCGCCTGGAACAGCACGATAGGCCGTATGTAGCGGCCTCCGTTTTTGTGCTGCTCTTTGGCCAGCTGCTCCAGGTTCTGCTGCAGGTGCAAGGCGCTGTTCACCACCTCCGTTTTGTCGTGGTGGTTGTACACGATGACAGGCAACTTTACCATGTGCTCTTTCTTCAGCTCAATAGCAGGCACCATGCTGATGATATTGCTGTTCTCCTTTGGCGTGGCGGTAAGGTCCAGCAGGAAAGACGGATTCAGGGCCTGCAGCATATCCACACTCAGGTCGCTTTCGGCATTGTGGCTTTCATCTACCACTACCACAGGGTTCAGGCTACGGATCACGTTGATCAGCGCCGTCTCGTCTGTATTGTCCAGCAGGTGAGAGGTGTCTTTATAGTGTTGTGCGAACTGCGCCAGTTGCCCGTTTTCCTGGTATACTTTGCGGTCCTCCTTGCGGCGGGCACGCAGGCTGGCAAAGCTCATGACGATGATGGTGAGCTGCTCCTGCACCACCGTCGGGTTGAAGTTAGCCCCCTGCAGCAGGTCGTCTTTCTTGTACACCTCTACGCGGTGGTTGAAGAGCGTATCCAGCTTTTGGCGGTAAGGGTGATCCGGGTCACTAAGGTTCTTTACCGTCTGGTCCAGCAGGTTGCTCCACGGAACCAGCCATACCACCGCTTTGGGCTTTTCTACTGGGAAGGCCCTGAAAATGGTGCTCAGGGCATTGCAGGCAATAAAGGTTTTGCCACCAGCGGTGGGCACTTTAATGCAAATGCTGGCCGCCCCCGGTACATTATTTTTGTAGGGGCGCATACCTTGGCCCGTTAGCGGGTTGTACGGCCCAATTTTGTCCTCCCAATACCTATTGAAGGCCTCCCCAACCAGCTTATGCTGCTGGGTGTACTCTAAAAAGGATTCAAGGTCCTGTATTACCTGCTGCTGATATGTCTTTAACTCCATTTAGGCTCCCGTTCGTCTGTTGGTTTTTTTAGAACTGGCGTTTAGCTTTTCTACTTTTTTGTCGGAATCGGCTTACCTGGCGACTTCCTCATACTGATCTGTTCAAATTTTTCTAATAGTTGCCGGTCTATCCAGAAAGTGTACACCCTCCTTATCCGATGATCGGGGGTAGTATAGAAGAAGATAGTTGATTCCGGCGGGTTTTGCTGTGCTGGCATATCTTAAAACCTTGAAATATCTCTCGGTATCTTTTTGAAAACGATGTTATACTTCTGCAACAGCTCTTTGGGCAGCAGGCAGTTATCGGCATACATCACATACTGCTCTGCCTTGTGCGTGACGGTGGCCAGGAAGTCATAGTCCAGGTTGGTGATCTGGTTGGGCTCGTACACAAAATAGTAGGCGGTGTGGTGCAGGCTGCCCAAAAAGTATGTATCGGAGCCAGCGACAGGGGCAGGGTAGGGGCTGCGGGTTTCGGAATACCAGATGTATTGCCGCATGCGCTCCAGCCCTACCGCCTCGTTCAGGTTGTTCTCCTCATCAAACAAGCACGGGCCTAATGTATAATAGGTAAAGTCGCCGCCTGTGCCTGCTACTGCTTTACTGCCTTCGCCATAACCCTGCATTACACGCTTCACGCGCTCGGCGGTTATACCTTCGGCATAGTCTTCCATCTCCACCAGTATAAACCTGCGGTTCCCGCCATCCTCCTTGTTCAGGTTCAGCACGGCATGGGCGGTGGTGCCGGAGCCCGCGAAGCTGTCAAGGATGATAGATTCTTTGTCGGTAGCAAGCCTTAGAATCCGTTCTATCAACAGGCTAGGCTTAGGAGTATCAAATGAAGCTGACTCAGGAAAGAGAAGATTAATTTCATTCTTTGAAGTTCTGTTGCTTCCTACCTCATCTTTCTTCCACAAAGTACGCGGCACAAGGTCTGAAACTTCAGACAGGTAACGCTTTATACTTGGTCTAGCGCTTCCGTTTGGTCCCCACCATATCCTACCGTCTTTGTCTAAGTCTCGCAACTTCTCTTCCGAGATACGCCAGAACCTTCCCTGCGGAGGAGAAAAAGACCTACCAGTCGGTCCCTCAATGGTATACAAGCCCTTAGAGTAAGGTTTGTTAGCATACGGGTCACCTGGCAGCCAAGGGCCCCTTGGGTCTTTGTCTGGGTTAGAATAAATGGAGTTAGAGGCTTCATCCCTTGGAAGTCTGTTAGGTACCCAATCAGTATTTTTAGAATAAACCATGATATAATCATGGTCAGTAGAGAACTGCCGAGCCGAATTGCGGGGGGAGTCCGCTTTCTCCCATATGATGTTAGTAACGAAGTTGCCAACGCCAAACACTTCGTCCACTAGAGGTCTTAGAAAACCTTGTGCATTATCATCAATGGAGATGAAAATGGCACCATCACTAGCCAGCAACTTGTGCAGCAGCTTCAGGCGCGGGTACATCATACAGAGCCATTTGTCATGGCGGGTCAGGTCCTCGCCTTCTTTGCCCACCACCTGCTGCAGCCACCGCTGTATCTTAGGGTCGTTTACATTGTCGTTGTACACCCAGCTCTCGTTGCCGGTATTATAAGGCGGGTCGATGTAAATGCACTTCACCTTGCCCTCATACTCCGGCAGCAGCGCCTTTAGCGCCTCCAGGTTATCACCGTGTATGATCTTGTTTGCGGCTGCGGCGGGTGCAGTTTGCTGTTCGGTGATGAAAGTATAGGCAGGCTCCAGCACCCTGAAGGGCACGTCGCGGTGGTGGTTCACTACTTTTTCTTTTCCAATCCAGTGGAGCGTAGGCATCGGGTAAGGGTGGTTTCTGGGTTAGCTACAAAGAGGTAAAGATAGCAAGGTTTCGGGAGATAAACGCACGATAAAAATAGCACTATAGCGCAAGTGCCTATCACCGCTTTTGCAGGAGCTCACCCATTTTTTTGCATAAAATATATAAAAGCAGTTCAGTAATATATAAAACCGTAATCTGAAACGACTTGTAAAACAGGAACAGCAAAGGTGCAACTGGTGCTGTGCACTCGGTTGATGCTGCGGGGCCAGTAACCCTTTTTAAGCTGCAACCCGTTTATAGAACTTAACTACCGCTATTGTTTAACCACTAAAATGAAAACAAATGTTTTATCACGTAAAAGAGCTACAGTTTAACGCACGCGTCTCTAAGCCGGACCCCGCCTTCGCCAGTCTGCTGTTGGAGCAGTTTGGGGGGCCTAACGGCGAGCTGGCCGCAGCGATGCAGTACTTCACGCAGGCTTTTGCCATGCGACAGCCCCACCCCGATAAGTATGACATGCTGATGGACATTGCCACTGAGGAGTTCAGTCACCTCGAGATTGTGGGCGCCACCATCCAGATGTTGCTTGGCCCCATCAACGGAGAGTTGAAGGATGCCGCAGACAAGGCAGAGATCATGCAGCTGCTGGACGGCAAAGATAAGAAGGAGAGCTTCATTCATAGCGCCATGATGAACCCGCAACTCCTGGTGCTGAGTGGCGGCGGACCTACGGTAACCAACAGCCAGGGCGTGCCGTGGTCAGGCACTTACGTTAATGCAAACGGAGACCCTACCGTGGATCTGCGCTCTAACATTGCGGCGGAGTCTCGGGCCAAGATTGTGTATGAGTACCTGATGCAGTTTACCGACGACCCATACGTAAAAGAAACGCTAAACTTCCTGATGACGCGCGAGGTGGCCCACCACCAAATGTTTGAGGCTGCCCTAAGCACTATACAGCCAAACTTCCCGCCAGGGGTGCTGCAGGGCGACCCGCGCTACAGCAACAGCTACTTCAACCTAAGCAACGGTGCCGACGCCAAAGGACCCTGGAACGAGGGCAAGAGTCCTGGTTTAGGTGAGACCTGGCAGTACGTGGAAGACCCCTTCAAACACGTGGTAGAGTCTAATGGCATGGTGGACCACGGCCCAAGAGGAACAGACCGTACCCAGGAGAGCGTGGAGAAGAAAGACAAGGAAATGAGCAAAGAACGCAGCCAACAGGTTAAGAAAGCCGTACCAAGCGGTGAAAACCAATGGTGCGAGTACCCTCAGAACGGCCAGTAAAAGGGTACTGTATGAAGTAGCATGACAGAAATCGAGAATAATCTAAAACATAAAAAAGAGGCGGGGTCGGTGGAGGTAGAGTACTACACCGACCCTCTTTGCTGTTGGATCTGGGCCATGGAGCCGCAGTGGCGACGGCTGCGCTTCGAGTACAGGGGCCGCATCAGGTGGCGCTACCGCATGGGTGGCCTTATTCCTAATTGGGACAGCTACCGCGACCCTATGAACTCGGTAAGCCGGCCACTGCAGATGGGGCCTTTATGGCTGGAGGCGAAGTATAAATCCGGGATGCCGGTAAAAGAGCGGGTGTGGTACGAAAATCCGCCAAAGTCTTCTTACCCTGCCTGCATTGCCGTAAAGGCGGCCGAGTTGCAGTCGGCGGTGGCGGCAGAGGCCTACCTGCGCAGGGTGCGCGAGGCTGTAATGTTGCACGGCAAAGATATTTCTGACTGGAAAGTGCTGCAACAGGTGGGGGAGAAGCTTGGCAAAGAACACCAGGGCTTAATGGATGTAAACAGGCTTCAGCAAGACATGGGCAGCAAAACTGCCAGAGAAGCTTTTGAAGTAGATTTACAAAAAGTGCGCCTGCATGGCATCAGCCGCTTTCCGGCCATTACCATGAAGCGGGAGGGAACAGACGAAGGCATCCTGATTGTGGGGTACCGGCCATACGAGGCATTGGAGGAGGCTTTACATCGGGTGGCACCAGAACTGCAGCCTGTATCTCATACCCCCGATGAAACGGAGTACAGGAGGTACTGGAGCGGTGCCACAGAAAGAGAAGTGGAGGAGGCCCTGAAACCTGCACAGCATCAGCATGTACCCTAACCGACTGTTATAAACAGTTTTACAGCAAATGGAAAACCCTAACTGATATGGAAATAATAAAGTTTAAGACAAACGTCGTGGATGAGGAAGCCTTGTCGAAAGTGGCACCACATTTAGATAAAGAAGAAAGGATAAGCAAGTGGAGCCTCGACACGGAAAGCGCAGACAAGGTGCTGAGCGTGTCAGGCACGGGGCTAGACCCTCAGGTAGTTGAGAGCGCAGTAGAAGAGGCCGGGTATAAGGCTGAAATTATACGTGTAATGGGCATTAGTGGCGGAGATTTGTGAGCCTAACACAAAAAATAAAGTGTGGGCGTGGGAATAAAATAAATTAAAAACAGTCTTGATGGCAGCAGGCGCAGCATAAAAGCGACTGCACCTGATTACCGTTTGTAAATGAAGACCAATCAATATCTAAAACTATGAAAAAGCTGTACTTGTTTGTCTTAACACTTCCACTATTGCTGATTTACGCTTGTACTTCAACACCCTCTTCTGACGTCGCAGATGCAACGGCTTCACGGGAAGCACAACCTTTGGACTCGGTAAGCCTCCAAATGATTGCCGCTGATCTGGTCTCCCCGGTGTTCCTGACGCAACCACCTAACGACGAGCGGCTTTTTGTGGTAGACCAGGTAGGTGTGATAAGAGTGGTGAAAGACGGACAGCTACAACCGGAGCCATTTCTGGATCTGAAAAATAAGATCATCGATCTAAAGGACGAGCATGAAGAACGGGGGCTGCTGGGCTTGGCCTTTCACCCGGAGTTTAACAGCAACGGAAGGTTCTTTGTGTACTACAGTGCTCCCCTGCGCAGGACGGCTCCCAACGGCTTCGATCATACCAGCGTGGTGGCAGAATACATGGCAACAGGAAACAACCGCGAAAAAGCCGACCCAGCCTCCGAAAAAGTGGTCATGTACGTGGATCAACCATACGATAACCACAACGCGGGTACCCTAATGTTCGGCCCGGACGGATACCTATACGTCAGCCTGGGCGACGGGGGCAACAAAAACGACATCGGCACGGGCCACGTAGCGGACTGGTATAAGAAAAACGAAGGCGGTAACGGGCAGGACGTGAAGCAGAACCTGTTGGGCAGCATCCTGCGCATCGACGTGAACAGCGGCTCTCCTTACGGCATCCCTTCCGATAACCCCTTTGCCGACGGCAACAAAGGCATGAAAGAAACTTACGCCTACGGCCTGCGAAACCCCTACCGCTTTTCCATCGACAGCGAAACGGGCATGCTGATAGCCGGAGATGCGGGGCAGGTGCTGTTTGAGGAAATAGACGTGATCAAAAGAGGAGGCAACTACGGCTGGAACGTGAAGGAAGGCACCTCCTGCTTTAACGCAGCCAACAACAAGGAGCCGTTGGCAAGCTGCCCTGAGGAAGACAGTTTGGGCAACAAGTTCATAGATCCCGTCATAGAGTTCAAGAACACCATGAGTTTTCCGCAGGAGGGCTTGGGTATTGTGTGTATTGGCGGCTACGTGTACCGGGGCGAGAACTACGAAGGGCTTGACGGCAACTACCTGTTCGGCGTCTGGACGCAACACCACGAAAAGCCTGACGGTGCTGTTTTCGCAGCACAAGTATCAGGAGAAACAGGTCCGTGGCAGTACAGAAAATTATACTTCAAAGACAGGCCTAATAATGCTTTCGGGCATTACCTCTTAAGCTTCGGCCAGGACAACAAGGGCGAGGTCTACTTACTAAGTACTGATGAAGAAGGACCTACCGGGAAAACGGGTAAAGTATACCGCCTGGAGTAGCCATGAAGCGCATGCTGCGCACAACACATGAATGTATGTAACATTGGTCATATATGTGAAGTATACCTTTGAACATTGTGGTACTGGTGCAAAAAGAACTTGCGCCCAAGCGTGTGAGAGGTGTTTTGTGAGTCGAAAAACACAAAAGTATATCAGATGAAAAAAAGTGAGGTTTCCGGTTTAAAGTATCTGTTCTACGTATTGGCGCTGCCTGCTATGCTGCTTTTCTCCTGTTCGGGCAAAGATGATACACGCGGCGACGAGGAAGAGGAGGCGGTGCAGGAGGTACACCAGGAAAGCCGGAGAAAGATAGACCCGTCGGCCATTGTTTTGCCAGCAGGTATGAAGATAGAAGCAGTTGCCGAAGGCCTGAGCTACCCCGTGGACGTAACCTTCGACGACAAGGGCAACACCTATATCGCCGAGGCAGGCGGTCATACCTACGGCACCAAACCAGATCGGGCACCGGAGGCGCGCATACTCCAGCTGCTTCCCGACGGTACCACCAAAGTGCTCTACGACAAGGTAGTGCCCATGAACATCATCAAAAGCAAGGATTCTTCCGAAGACATGGAAGAGGGCCTGATACCGCCGCTGACCGGCGTAACCTACCACGACGGCAAGCTATACATCTCCCACCGCACACGTTACTCCACTTATGACCTGGAGAGTGGCGAATTCAAGACCATCATCAGCGGCCTGCCTTCCTGGGGCGAGTTCCTGAATGCTAAACCCATTTTCAATGACGGCAAGATGTATTTCTTCCTGTCTACACAAGGCAATACTGGCGTGCAGGAAAAGCATTGGGTGAATGTGATTGATACCTTTAACAAACCTGAGGCGAAGGAAATCCCCGGCGAAGACATCACCCTGACAGGCAAAAACTTCTGGGTGCCTACCGATAAAATGACCATCGTGGATGCGGACTCGATGGAGACAGGCGTGTACGTGAAGCTTGGTGAAAAGACAAAGGCGGGGCAGGTGATAAAAGGGCAGGAGATCTGCAACGGCGCCTTTTTCAGCTGCGACCTGGACGGCAAAAATATCAAGCGCATTGCCTGGGGCCTGCGCTCCAGCTTCGGCTACCGCTTCTCCCCGGATGGCAAACTCATCACCACCATGAACAGCGCCAACCCCATGCCGCCGCGCGGTTTATATTTCGACTATGAGCCGGTGTATGAGATCGTGCAAGGCGAGTGGTACGGCTGGCCCGATTTTTTCAGCGGCATCCCGATCACAGACGAACGTTTCAGCGGGAAAGGTAAGATCTGGGATTTTGTGCTGACCGAGGAGACACATCGCAAGCTGCTGAAGGGCAAAGACAAACCGCGCCAGCCTGTTGCGCTGCTGCCGGTGCACAGCGCGGCCCAGGGCATGGTGTTCGGCAACAGCGCTTTCGGCGTGCCGGAGCAGGACATACTGGTGGCAGAGTTCGGTACCATCGTGCCGGAGTTCAAAGGCAAAGAGTATCATCCGAAACTACCTAAAGGAATGCCTGAGGAAGAAAACGCGCCACCGGGCGTAAAGTATAACTGGCCCGGCTTTAAGGTGCAGCAGGTAAACCTGAAAACCGGCGAAGCCAAAGACTTCATCTATAACAAGAACAATCTGCCGGCTTCAGTAAAAGGCACAGGCGGCCTGGAACGTCCCCTGCAAATGGAGTGGGGCAAAGACGGAGCATTATACATCGTGGATTTTGGTGTGGTAGAGTTTGACGATAACGGCATGAACGCCATGCCATTTACCGGTGTGCTCTGGAAGGTGAGTAAGGGGAAGTAAGGTAGTAAATGGCGCGAGCGTCCTCGCTCGTGACGAACTATAGTGGGGCCTCTGGCCCATAGGTGAAGCGAGTCTGGAGACTCTTGCCCACATGTAGTCACGGGAATGATTCCCGCGCCATTTTGAAAGTGAAAATTATAAATATAAAAACTAAAAACCCTGGCGCGAATCTCCGGATTCGTGACTTAGGGTGGATGTTGAGTCTCTGACTCAACTGGGCCGGAGGGCCAGACAATAGCCGGACACGAGTCGAAGATCCCGAAGCATTTCGGGGCGAGGACGCTCGCGCCATGATGAGATAAGTATAAAACTCTAACAGCTGATTCGGATTTGCACTCCGAATCGACTTAGCCGCGGATTTGTAATCCGCATAGCAAAGGCAGTTGCAACATAACAATGCACTTCCAACTGGAGGTGCAGCTGAATCGGATTGCAAATCCGATGATTACCGAAGATTCGGATTACAAATCCGAATCAGCACGAAAAGAGCTTCCGGACAAGGATGTCCGGAAGAGCAGTAGATAATTAAACAATTATAAACCAAACATATAAACTATGGCCATAGCCGCTACGATATTCTTCTTTGTTGCCATGCTGGTGGGGGCGTTGCTGCTGTCGCATGTGCTTCAGGGGAAGATGGCACCGAAAAAGCTGCTGATGCTGCATGCCGGGAGCTTTGCCCTGGGGCTGTTGCTCCTGATCCTGTTTGCCATCATCACCGATAAACCTGAAAAACAGATTGCCACCATCGTGATTTTTGCGGTGGCAGCCCTGGTTGGCTTTGTGCTCTTTTCGCAGAAGAAAAAGCACCAGCATATGCAGAAGTGGCTGGCCATTGTGTACCAGGCAATAGGTATGGGTGGCCTGATCTGGCTGCTCATTTTTGTGTTGAACTAAAAAGATAAACTATGAAGTGGACATATCCGGTCCTGACTTTTTTGGTGGTGCTCATACTTGGGTTAGGCCTTGTGAATGTGCTGAAGGAAGACCTGGAAGTAGCTCCCTGGACGGAGAAAGGAGCCATGGAAGGGCGCATGATCGCCCACACCAAAAACGTGACCCGTGTGGTGGCCCAGAATGCTACCGACCTGCACGAGTACCTAAAAACAGCCATCCCCTACGAGGAGGCAAAAGTGGCGGACATGGCGCCGTCCGAAAAGAACTGGCAGGAGTTTGTAACGCAAAGTATAAAAGTAGCCGATGACCCGCGCCATGTGCTAGTGTTACCGGGCGGCAGTAAGGAGGCTTTACAATGGGCCCTGCCCGCCATCTACTACGCCTTCTACTATGGCTCACCGGTGCTGTTCGTCGAGAACGGCCAACTTACCGGGCAGAGCGCAGCGCAGTACCGCAACCTGAAAGCTTTTATCATTGGTCCGGATGAATTTATACCTTCTGACATAGAAGACAATTTTGAGGAAGCAGAACGGGTAGCGGGCAAAGACCTGACGGACCATGCCATAAAAATTGCGGAGATGCGCGACGAGGCGTCCGAGTTTGGCTGGGGCCGCGTGCGTAACCGCCGCACCGGTTACTTCCATTATGTAGTTACCACACCCAAACACGCCCTGGAAGGCCTGGCCGCCTTGCCGTATGCCGTCAGTAACAATGCTTCCCTGCTGTATGCCGGTGACGAAGGAGGCCTTCCCGCTGCCCTGGACCGCTACGTCTGGAGCCAGCGCACCGACTGGATGGTGTCGCCGTCGGAAGGACCTTTCAAGCACTTCTGGGTAGTAAGTAACGATTTGAGTTATGCCGCCCAGGGCCGTATGGACCTTTCGATCGAGAAAGCCGCTTATGCAAGTATGGGCGATATATCGCTAGGCTACATGGAGGCGCTGGCTATTATGCTCATCGTGCTGGGTATCGCTTCGGCCATTTTCGTGATGATCCACAGTACCTATACCTTGCACATGGTGCACATGCCGATCAAAATTGCCTGGGCCATGACGTCGCTGGTGCTGCCTGTACTCGGGCCTATTTTATACCTGAACGCTTACCGCCGCCCGGCCTACAAAGATGAAAAGGGCATGTGGCATTGGCTTCGTCCGCAGAATATACAGAGCGCCGCCGCTACGGCCATGGGCTTTGGCTACGGCGCGCCTACCATGATTGCGGTCGGGTTCCTGTTCGTGTGGTTCGGCTTTCCCATCTTCTTTCCGGAGTGGATAGAGGGGCCTTTCTTCTGGCTCGGAGCCGGTATGCCGATCATGATGATTGCCATGTACGTGCTGACGGTGCTTATTGTGGTGCCGATGGTGCAGTACCCGATGAAGGAAATGATGATGGACATGCCAAAGAAAAAGCTGGCAATGATGGCCTTTAAGACCACGGCGGTAAGTATGGCGGCCGTGAGTTTAGGCATGATGACAACCGCCTGGTGGACGATGATGTACCACATCCCGATGATGCCGAAGGAAGACGACATACTTTGGTTCGGGGTGATGTGGCTGGCTTCTTTTGCAGGTTTTCTGGTAGCGTGGCCGCTGAACTGGCTCATGATCCGCTCGCACTTAAAACCCGGAAACGTATGATTAGATTACGATATATATTCGCGCTTGCTATACTTGCTGTGCTCAGTTCCTGTGGCAAAACCGAGGGACCTCCTGGTGCCGGTAGCCTGCCATTGCAGAACGAGGCCAACTTTACGGCCTACACGGTAAGGCTTCCCGGCAGAACGCCCGAAGAGCAGGCTATACTTTTAACCCAGACTGTTTACCCTGCCACCCGCGAAGACAATGCGGTAGGGGCCATTATACTTGTTCCGCAGGATGAGATCATTGCCTTCACGGCGATGCAACGCATCACGCACATGCCTGTGAACGCGCCGCTGATGTACCTGACCAAAGACAACCACGTGTCCGAAGCTACCCTGCGCGAGATGAAGCGGTTGAAGCCGGACGGGGTGCTGAACGACAGGCGGGTTGATGTATACGCCGTAAACGTGCCGGAGGCAGAGGTGAACAAGGTTCGGGAAATTCTGGGCTACAAGGTCAGGACGTTTTATGCGAAGAACCCGGTACAGTTAGCCGAGATCCTGGACCGCTGGCAGGGTGCTCTGAAATCGGACCACCCGGATGAAGTGATCATGTCTGCCCTGGACCACCCGGATGGGATGAAGCACGGCATAGGGGCCATGGGCTGGAACGCGCACATGGGCAGGGGCTTTGCCTGGGTCTACAGAGACTCCATACCGGAGGCTACCAAACGCATACTGGAAAGGCGCTCCGGCGACCACGGCTCTTACATTTACCTGACAGGCGGCCCGGACGTGATATCAAATAAAGTAGCAAAGGAGTTAGGTCGCTACGGTTTGGTCAGGAGAATCTTTGGCGAAAATGTGTACGCATCGAACACCGTGAACGCGGGCTACAAAGACTATGGCCGCAACTACGGCTGGTGGTGGAACTGGGAGCAGCGAGCCCTGGGCTGGGGCATTGCGCAGGCCGGCCACAACTTCATCATCGGTAACGCAGACAACATGCTGGGCATGATTCCGGCGGCTGTACTGGGGCACATGGGCAAACACGGACCTATACTTCTGGTGGCGCAGGACAGCGTGCCCCAGGCCGTAAACAAATACCTGACTATGGTAAAACCTTTCCCGACAGGTCCGCAGGAAACCATCCTGAACTACGCCTGGATTATCGGCGACACTAGCACCGTATCAGAGGCTACGCAGCGGGAAGTGGATTTCCTGCTATCGCCGTTCAAGAATCCAAAGGCAGATAAACCGCTTTCAGAGGCAGATACACTACAACAGAAATGAACAACCATACCGATAAAAAAGACGCAGATTTAATTGTAGGCTACACCAATTACGACCCGGAGGGGCACGTCGTATACCACCCTGCCATCCTGAAAATGGCCATCATATGGGCCCTGGTGCTGGGAGTTATATTTGGCTTTGTAGGCTACATGATCTCATCCGGTGCCTGGCCCATCCGCGACCTGGGGCAGTTCGCCACGTCGGGTACTGCTGTGGGCATTTTTGTGGGTGCTGTGGTAGGCGTTGCTTTAGGGGGACTGATAGGTGCCCTTATGGGCATGGGCAAGATGAAGCGAAAGAGCAGGGACTTATAGGAATGGCAGAGGATAAAGAAGCGTACGCCCATGAGCAGGTAAAAGAAATTGTAGACTCACCCTCTGCCCAGGCCATTCACGACGCCATCTACAAAGAGGCGGAGTCGGAGTTAGAGCGCCCTACGTCCAACTTGTTCTGGTCGGGCCTGGCGGCAGGCTTGTCCATGAGTTTGTCGATGATCGTGGAGGGTGTGCTGGAGGCGTACCTGCCGGAGGCGGAGTGGACGGTGCTGGTTTCGAGCTTCGGCTACAGCATGGGATTCGTGATCGTTATACTTGGCAAGCAACAGCTTTTTACAGAGAATACGCTTACACCCATCCTGCCGCTGCTACACGATAAAACGACGGAAAAGTTTGTGAACGTGATGCGGCTGTGGGGCGTGGTGCTGTTTGCCAATCTGCTGGGCACTTTGCTGGTCGCCCTGGCCGTAGCGCATACCTTTGCCTTCGATCCGCATGTACTCGATACCTTTGCCAAGCTTGGGCATAAGGCCATGGAGCCGGGTTTTGGCACCGTGTTACTGCGGGGTGTATTTGCCGGCTGGCTCATTGCCCTGATGGTCTGGCTTTTGCCTTACGCCGGAACAGCGCGGGTATGGATCATCATACTTGTTACCTACGTGGTGGCCATCGGTCACTTCAGCCACGTTATTGCCGGTTCCATGGAAACTTTTACGATTGCCGCCATGGGGGAAACTACATGGGGCAACGTGCTGCTGAACTATACTTTACCTGCCCTGATCGGGAACATTTTAGGCGGTGTGGTGCTGGTGGCTGCGATCAACCATTTGCAGATCAGTTCAGGAAAGAAAGAAGGGTCTCCCACACAGTAGGGGACGGCGTATTCAGGTAGTGCGTCGTTCCGTGGTAGCGTTGTAGATGGCAGCAATGCAGGCTCCTACCAGCCAGGCTAGTATAAACGTTTCCACAATGCCTATGAGCGCTTCCCAAAAAGGAATTTCCATTCGGATCACAGCAGAAACATCAAGGCCGTGCAGCAGGCTGTTAAAGAACTTTATAGTTCCCTCGCGGCCAACTGTGGCCATTACCAGCACACACCCGATGTAGAGCAAGGCTCCTGTGGCGCCAAAGGCAAAGCCGAGTTTCTTTACGTTAATGCGGTTCATACTCTTTTGATTTGAGGGTTTTCAGGTGCTCTTCGTGTCCGTGCGTGTGGCCATGTCCTCCGAGGTGCATCGGCATCAGCAAGTGGCAGGCAAACATGGCAATAACGAAGACGAGCAGAGAGACATCGCCACTCAAACCCAGGGCTGGCGCTAGGAAAATGAGCAGGAGCGGTAGTGTACACCCTATGATCATCCAAAGTATGTGCTTACCCATTGCTGTGTATGCTTAAGGTTTTAGGTTGTCCTCTCTTTCCAGTTCCCGTTTCCTGAGGTTGTACTCCTCTGTGTCTATCTCACCGGCAGCGTACCTTCTTTTCAGGATGTCTAAGGGGGTGTCTCTTTGATATGTTTTCCGGCCTCTGCTCGCATTGATTAAATAACCGAAGCAAACTACAGCGACTATAATCCAAAATAGCCACCAGATCATATGCATTCCCCAAAAGTGCCAGTCACCGTCCGTGTGCCACATAACATCTAATCAGAAAGTTACACTTTTATGTTGTACGACAACCTGCTTTTGTATGTTTAAAGGTTTAAGTTGTACTACTGTGCTCAGGATAGTGGCTGCGCACACTCATATTATGCTTCATCATTGCGATTGTCTACATGTATGCTGAGTTATTAAGTTATATTAAATAATGAAAACATTATAAAATTGGGGACGTTAAAACTTACTATACCTAAGGATCTTTGTTTAGGATTAGCAATGTACTGGCAACGCTTCGTGATATGAAAGACAAAGTAAGAGTAGCAGTAAACGGGTATGGGGTAATTGGCAAACGTGTGGCCGATGCGGTACAGATGCAGGACGACATGGAGCTGGCTAGTGTCTGCGACGTGGTTTCTGACTGGCGTATCAAAGTGGCATTACAAAGAGGCTACCCTGTTTATTCTTTCGACAGCCCAGCTCAGGAAAAAATGGAGCAGGCTGGCATTGAAGTGCGCGGCACGCTGGCAGACCTCCTGAAAAACTGCGATGTGGTGGTGGACTGCACCCCGAAAAAGATAGCGGCCCAGAACATAGCCAAGTACAAAGAGGCGGGGCTGAAGTTCATTTTGCAGGGGGGCGAGAAGCACGAGACAACCGGCCATTCCTTTAGCGCCGAGAACAACTACGACACCGCCCTGGGGCGCGAGTCCACCCGGGTGGTGTCGTGCAACACTACTTCCATTATCAGAACCTTGACAGCCCTGAAAAAGGCAGGCCTGCTGCAGAAGGCGCGGGGCACCTTGCTGCGCAGGGCAACAGATCCCTGGGAGAGCCACCTGAATGGCATCATGAATACACTGGTGCCGGAGCCGGAGATACCCAGCCACCAGGGGCCGGACGCGCAGAGCGTGGACCCGGACTTAGACGTGATCACCGCCGCGGTGAAAGTGCCGGAGACACTCAGCCACTTGCACTACTGGAACGTGCAACTCACCAAAGAGGCCAGCAAAGAAGAAGTGCTGCAGGCTTTCAGTAACTCCACCCGCATTGCCATGATCAACTATGCCAACGGCCTTTCGGCCAACAACACGGTAAAAGAACTGATGCTGGGACTGGACCGTCCTTACGGCGACATGTATGAGGTGGCGCTGTGGCAGGACATGCTGAAAGTAGTGGGGAATGAGCTGTTCTACGCCTATCTGGTCGACAACCAGGCCATCGTGATCCCTGAAACGATAGATGCGATCCGGGCGCTGACAAGGCTGGAGGAAAATGCACAGGCCTCCATACAAAAGACCAACGCTGTCCTGGGGGTACGGCAGGGGGCTTTAATTTGAACACAGAGGAGCTGTTAGTGATCAAAGCTACCTTAGGAAAAGGCGAATGAGACTGGATACGTTTAACTCAATAGCGATTGCGATTAGTGTGGCAGGAAGTGGCGTCATTATATATGGCACACTTTTGACCCTTTTCCGTTTTATAAAAACGGAGATGCGCTTCTTTCATGACGCTACCGCTGTTATGGTGAGGCAGGAGCGTAACCGTTCCCGCCTGTCAGCTTACCTGTTGCTTGGGCTTGATTTCATGCTGGCGGCCGACATTATCCACACGATCCATGACCCAAGTTTGAATGAGCTCTATGTTTTGGGGCTCATTGTAGTGATCCGATCCGTGATCAGTTTCTTTCTCCTGAAGGAGATAAAAGAGTCCATAAGTATCGGTAAAAGCTGAGCCATTTATTTACATGCTATACCCATACGGGCGCGGCTAGTGGGGAGCGGCTCCATATAACCTTTGCCATCAGCGCAGCGCTTTTCAAAATATTTTCATTATGAAATCACTTAACCGAGGAATACCCTGATTAGGCACAAGGCCTTTTTAAAGCAGGCTACTCCGCAGTATACCGTTTGGTATTGAATAAGAATTGCCAGAGAAGCCAACTTCTTCAGGCTGATGTCCCATTATAAAATAGCTATGACTGATTTTAAAAAGGAGCTACATCCTTACACATATCCTGCCGCTTACCAGAAGCGTGTGGCTTACTTCTCGATGGAATACGCTATTGAGCAATTCCTCAAGATGTATAGTGGAGGGTTGGGTTTTCTGGCTGGCTCACATATGCGGAGTGCCCACCATTTGAAGCAGAACATGGTGGGGATAGGCATTTATTGGAAATACGGCTACTATGATCAGGTACATAAGTCAGACCAGACTATGAGCGTCTTGTTTCTGGAGAAGATATATTCCTTTCTGCAGAAGACAGACATGCAGTTTGAGATTAACATAAACGATTCCCCTGTTCAGGTGGGCGTGTATTACCTTCCCCCAAATGCTTTTGATACTGCCCCCATTTTTTTTCTAACTACAAACTTGCCCGATAACGATTACCTGGCTCAAACCATTACCCACAAGCTTTATGACTCGAATCAGGAAGCCAAAATTGCGGCCAGTATTCTACTTGGGGCAGGAGGGCATAAATTGCTGGAGATTTTAGATCTCGCCCCGGATGTATACCACCTCAACGAGGCGCACGCGCTGCCCCTTGCATTCACTTTATTTCATAAGTACGGGCAGGCTGAGGAGGTCAGGAAACGGCTGGTATTTACCACACACACCCCCGAAGCTGCCGGAAATGAGAAAACGGACATCCGGCTACTGGACAAAATGGGCTACTTTTCCTACCTGCCATTGAATGAGGTACGACAAATCACGGGTATAAAAGAGGATACCTTTGACCACACGCTGGCTGCGTTGCGCTTAGCCCGAAAGGCAAATGCTGTTTCCCGTATGCACGGGGAGGTAGTTCAAACGCTATGGGGTGGACACCCGGAAATTTGCCCTATTACCTATATCACCAATGCACAAAGCTATTCCTACTGGGCGGACCAGTATATGTATGAGTACCTCCAGCAAGGAGACGACGAAAAGCTCTTTCTAAGGAAGCGACAACTTAAAAAACAGCTTTTTGAAGAGGTGGCCGACCAAACCGGTGATCTGCTGGATGAAAATGTCTTTACCATCGTATGGGCCCGGCGTTTTGCAGCATACAAGCGGGCTGATCTGATAATGAATGATATGATTCGCTTCGAACGTATGTTAACTGACTCCGAAAAACCTGTTCAGGTAATATGGGCAGGGAAGCCGTACCCGACAGACTATGCTGCTGTTTCTGTGTTCGACCGATTGGTACATCATAGTAAAAAGTATCACCACTGCTCCGTACTGGTAGGGTATGAACTCAAACTGTCAAAACTACTGAAACAAGGGGCAGACCTGTGGTTAAGTAACCCGCTGGTGACGCATGAGGCTTCGGGCACAAGCGGTATGACAGCAGCCATGAACGGTGCAGTTTTGCTTTCTACTGCCGACGGTTGGGTGCCGGAATTCATCCGGCATGGCAGCAATGGGTTCATGGTACCACCCGTAGACCCAACACTGCCACTTCATGAGCAAAACAGCCTGGATGCCAAAAAAATTCTGGATACACTTGAACAAGAGATCCTGCCCCTGTATTACCAGGAACCGGAACAATGGTTAACGATCGTAAAAAACGGCATGCGGGACATCCTGCCACTCTTTGACTCAGATCGCCTGGCCAGGGAGTATTATGAAAAACTGTATAGCAGTTAAAGACGCAGTACAGACTGCCGTTAACGATACTAAAGGTCCCCTACGCACATCGGATACCATCAGTTTAAATGCTAGAGAATTCAATGACGACCCATGCTTAGATGAGCCGTTACATATTGTGCATACTTCTTCTCCCTAACTTCTGCAGGCACGAGACCGGCAAAAGAAAATACTGATTGAGCAAATGGCAGGTTGAAGGGCAACCAGGAACAACTATGATAGAAACAGACAGCTCATAACATAGCCATATCTGTAAGTCAGCTGCAACGTGAGCAGAAGAAGCTTACGGTACAGGTAGAAACAGAGAGCCGTACAACCGCGACCTTAGATTGGAACGCAAATACCTCATGCTTTACCAGTGTCTTTCAAAGCAAAGTCCTGATAGATTCTAAATGATAGCAGATTATTTAATGTCAAAAGACCAGTAATTATGTACACATCCTGTTTTATAACCAGTAGGTTCACCTATTCCAACGCAGGCAGTTTCCCGTCTAGACGGGTAAGGGCTGTAAGGAACCTTAAAGCTGCTAGGTTGCTCTTCATTGCGTTTGTATCTGTTTTTGTTGCTGGATGTGACGCTAACAATAAGAACAGCACTGCTGCCGGGGACAGATTTATAGACTCCGTTGCCCACTCAAAAGTAGACTCTGTCGCCCAATCAAGTGAACCTACGGAGGGAGCCGAAGGCGGCATGAGCATGATTCACCAGGGAATGGATTTGATGAGGTCAGGCAAAGAAATGGTGGACAAGGGATATTCAGATCAGGACAAACCTACGGTGGAAAGAGGAATGCGAATGATAGATCAGGGTATGGAAATGACAAACTTGGGGAAAGGTATGATGGAAAAAGATAAAGGTGCTATGGCCGACCAAAATATGAGTGATGATATGGATATGATGGACACAGGCATGGATATGATGAACATGGGAAAAAACATGGCCGACAGCAGCATGAACGCAAAGGGTATGGATATGGACATGATGGATAAAGACATGCATAAGGGCATGGACATGATGGATAGAGGCATGGACATGATGGACAAGGTCGCAGATAAAATGAAGAATAACCAAATGAATAAAAGCAAAGCTCCTATGCCCAAGGATGCACCAATGGAGGATGGAGATATGTAGTTGATCGCTCTTTTAGAAAATTAGTGGTAGAAACTCCCTTTACGGAAAAATGACTTTTCTGTCTTTTTGGATGAAATCGAGAAATGTTTAGCAATGAAGTCTTTTCACGCTCTAGTTCCCTTCTTTCTTTCTGCGGCAGTGTTAGTTGCTGCGGCATGTCCTGCCGTTTCTCAAGTACCTCCGGGAGAGCATAACTCACATCACCCGCAACAATCCTCGCCTACGGCTGATTCGGCTGCAACCGATACGAGCAGCGGAAGGGGAATGCCGGGCGGAAAAGCCGACGGAACGAACAGTGGAATGGGTGGCATGGGCGAGATGATGCAGGATATGGGTAAGCCGCCCGGAAAGGAACTCTATCCTTCGCTGATGCAGTTACCGGATTTGTCACCTGAAAGACGTGCTAAAATAAGTCAGTTAGCCAATGAACGGATTGATCGGGGAAACACGCTGCTGTCTTTGGGCCTGCAAAAGCTCAGGGATGCCGCCGGAAGCCAGTATTTTGCCGGCATTCAGGAAGCAAATGAGCAAATCCGGGCCGGACAGGCGCTGGTGCAAAGCGGCCTTGCTGCGCAACAGGCATTAGCCGAAAACAAAAATCCTCGAGAAATAGCCTTAAAGTGGTTCAGGCAGGAGATGAACCTTACTCCTTACCAAGAAGTAGAACCGCCACATGGGTTTTTCGGGTTGTCGTGGTTCCACTACCTTACCATGCTGGTGTTCGCCGCATTTGCCGTTGCCATGATTTGGATGTATTTCCACAAAATGAAACGAGCCAATGCGCTCATCGAAAAACTTGCCGGAAAATCCCCCGAAAAAATACCTGCTCCAGGTGAGGCAAAGCCGGTTGCCCCGCCACCTGCTAAAGGTGAACCTGCGCCAAATGCAGAACCTGCAAAGGGTGAACCGGTGACAGCGAAGGGTACACCACCGCTGGTAGGTCCCGGCTTAGCGCCATCAAAACCAAATTCCTGGACCGGCACTTTGCTGGTTACTGAAATTTTTGATGAAACGCCCAATGTTAAAACCTTTCGCCTTACCGACCCTGCCGGTGGGAAGCTTCCCTTTAATTTTTTACCGGGGCAATTCATTACGATAACCATTAATCTAAAGGGCGTTCCTGTTAAGCGTTCTTATACCATTGCATCATCGCCTACCCGCCGCGACTATTGCGAGATAACGGTGAAGCATGAAGAGAAAGGAACCGTATCGCATTACCTGCATACCGAGGTTCATATAGGAGAACTGTTGCAATTCACTGCCCCTTCCGGCAAATTTACTTTTACAGAAACCCATGCCGAAAGCGCCGTATTTATTGCTGGCGGCGTAGGTGTGACACCAATGATGAGTGCCATTCGCTACCTCACTGAGCGTTCGTGGAAAAGCGAAATCTTTTTCTTTTTTACCTGTAAAAATGAGAGCAGTATTATTTTTCGTGAAGAGATATTGTACCTGCAAAAACGCTATCCGAATTTGCACGTCTGGTTTCTTCTTGAAGAGCCGGTCAGCAATCCCACTGATTCCTTCATTAAGGGACGCATCACGAAAGAGATTCTGGCCGAGCGGGTGCCGGATATAATAACCCGCATGATTCACATTTGCGGACCGCCTCCAATGATGAATGCTGTAAAAGAGATGCTTGATGAGCTGAAGGTGCCAAAAGAGATGGTGATGACCGAGGTGTTTGCGGGACCGCCGCCCAAACCCAAAACAGTATCACCCACTCCTGAAGAAAAAGGCAAACCACCTGTTGATGAAGAAGTCGCTAAACCTTTCACTTCTGAAGAGGCTGGAAAAACAGGGGTGGTTACATTTGCTAAATCAAACAAAACAGCAGTGCTAACGCCCGACAAATCAATACTTGAAGCATCGGAGGAAGTAGGGGTAAATATTGATTATTCATGCAGGGTAGGCACGTGTGGTATTTGCAAAATAAAACTGAATTCGGGCAAGGTAACAATGGCAGTAGAAGATGCTTTAACCGAAGACGACAAAACACAAAACATGATACTCGCCTGCCAGGCAAAAGCAACCGAAGATGTTTCGGTTGATGCATAAATTATGAAACAGGAACGGACAATTATCGGGGGCTTGCTTTTACTGCAGCTTATTCTGTGGCTCGGATTTCTTGTGCATCGTTCGCCCCGGTTTCCCGGAAGTTCAGTCGGCTGGGTGCTTGCCATTACAGCCGCCCTTCTCATGGTTGTACCGCCTCTTGTTTATTCAGCCGCAAAGCGAATAGAAGCTTTCAAACTATTCATCAGCAAAAAAATTTCGATCGGCACACTTCTAACCTGGCACATTTATACAGGCATTGCAGGCTCTATACTTGCCATCCTGCACACTGGTCACCGCTTTGAAAGCAATCTTGGCATCTGGCTCACCACCATGATGATGCTTACAATATTGAGCGGATTTATTGGTAGATATTTTCTTAGTTATTCATCGCAGGAACTGCGTGAAAAACAAGACCAGCTTAACCTGCTGGCTACGCAATACAATCAGTTAATCGGAGGTTTGGCTCAAAAGCCTGACCCCGAAATCACGTACGTTGCTTCGCATGGACTTGTGCGCCGTGCCTTTAATAGTTTTACGGGGACGGAAAATTTTTCGGCAGATACCCAAGTTCCACTTTCAATTAGGGCCTTACGCCTGGCAGAATCAATCGCTGACCTGGAATACGCTATAAAAACCCACGAATTTTTAAAACGGCGTACGGCGCGTTGGCTCTACGCTCATATTGCCACTTCCTGCGTTTTTTATCTTTTGCTCGTTTTTCACATTTGGTCAGCAATTTATTTCGGGTTGAGATGGTTCAAATGACAAAAAGAAATAAGGTAGTTAATTTTGCTCTGCTGGCTAGCGTGTTGGTATTTATTACCAGCCTGGCCTATATTAGGGTTCCGGAAAAAACCAGCATACTGGCACAAAGCCAGGTGATGCCGGGCGAATTGTCGGCGGCCCACGCGCTATTTAAATCAGATTGCAGCGCCTGCCACACGGCGGCGAAGGGCATAGACGAGGCGAAATGTGTCAGTTGCCACGCCGACAACAAGGATTTACTGGCACGCCAACCGACCGCCTTTCACGCAACTATTGGTAACTGTGCTAGCTGCCACGTAGAGCATCAGGGCGAGGAAGCGAATTTACGCGTGATGGACCACGAAGCGTTGGCGCGAATCGGCGCCAAATTAATTTCCGGTAGAAAGAACATTGTAAATCAGCCAAAAAACCCGCTATTGCCTATGGGGCATCCGCTCGTTTCGCCGCTGGTAGCCACACTTGACTGCGCCACTTGCCACAGCACCAAAGACCGCCACGCCACATTGTTTGGGCAAAACTGCGCAACCTGCCATGCCACAACTGAATGGACGATTCCGGAGTTTCAGCATCCGTCAATGCGATCGATTGAATGCGCTCAATGCCATCAGGCCCCACCCAGCCATTTTATGGAGCATTTTGAAATGGTCTCTAAAAAAGTTGCAAAGCAGGAAAACGCAGTAGTTACGCAATGTTACTCCTGTCATCAAACTACATCATGGAACGATATCAAAGGCTTGGGTCTCTACGATCATCACTAAATTACTTTGATTGTAAACCAGACCGAAAGATGATAAAAGCCATTGCCAAACATGACATTTATCATTTTGAGGCCAGTAGGAATAATATACTTTGCAATAAGATTTTACGATTAAAAAAGCTGGTAGTTTCAGGCTGCGCTGTTGGCTGATACTTAAGCTTGCAATACAACTGATTGTAAGCCAAATTAATCGTCCTGAGTAGAATTGTTGTGATAATCTCTAACATCAAAAACCCCCATAATGCTTCGTTTAAAGCAAATAATAAGGAGTAATAGACAATGGGTTTGGGTTGTTTCTGGCGCCGTTTCAATGCTCTTTGTATTGGCTCCCATACTACTGGTATTGGTAGAATACCATCTCGGGAGGCATCGCCTACCTTTAAAGGAGGTGGTGCTCAATTTTTACAATAATTCTTTAAGTATTGATTTGGTTAGCGGACTGATCATGATGGCGTTTCTTTCTACAGGTGGGGCTCTGGGGTATTTGTTGTTTCGATCAAAGATTGCTGCAACTCATGATAAAACTAATGATAAAATTGAAGATCTGTTGGTAAAAGGGGAATGTGCAACTATAGAATTCAAATCTTCTTTCAGGTGGGATTACCGCTTACTAAAAACAAGCAAAGAAATTGAGCTGGCAAGCTTAAAAACGATCGCTGCTTTTATGAACTCTGAAGGAGGGACCTTATTGATAGGGGTGGCTGATGATACCACTATCCTTGGGCTTGATAAAGATTATCAGTCTTTAAAAAAGGGGGATAGGGATGGGTTTGAACAGTATATCATGCAGTCCATTTCCCTGTACCTAGGAACAGAAAACTGTAAAAACCTGAAGGTTTCGTTTGTGCTTACTAATAATAATGATGTTTGCATGATACAGGTAAATAGCACAGGCACACCGGTTTTTCTAAAGCACCAGCAACACACACATTTCTATATAAGGACTGGCAATGGGACCCGTGAACTGGATATTCAGGACGCCTTGAAATATATCAAGGGTTAATCGGGTCAATCATTTCATGAGCTGCAAAAGGAAGTAGCTGATCACAATATTTTAAATGAAGCTGAGGCTGGCTAACGGCTGACTTATACTCCAACACATCACTATGATAGAGAAAATTGTTTCCTGGTCGATACGCAACCGCTTCTTTGTCTGGCTCGGCATTATACTGGTGGTTGTGGGCGGGTTTTATTCCATCAAAGAAACCCCGGTAGATGCCCTGCCCGATCTCTCTGAAAACCAGGTGATCATTTACACGGAGTACATGGGGCGGAACCCGAAGATCATGGAAGACCAGATCACCTATCCGTTGGTTTCCAACCTGCAGGGTATTCCCAAAATTAATTCCATCCGTGCCGCCTCTATGTTTGGCATGAGTTTCATTTTTGTGGTGTTTGAGGATGATGTGGATGTGTACTGGGCCCGCACCCGTGTGCTGGAACGCCTCAACTATGCGCAACGCTTCTTGCCGCAAGGTGTTACCCCAACGCTAGGCCCCGACGGAACAGGGCTGGGGCATGTGTTCTGGTACACGCTGGAGGGTGATGGCTATAACCTTGGAGAGCTGCGGGCCCTCCAAGACTGGTACGTGAAGTTTGCCTTGCAAAATGTCGAAGGCGTCAGCGAGGTGGCCTCGTTCGGAGGCTTTCAGAAACAGTACCAGGTGACGATTGATCCGCACAAGCTGGTGTACTATGGTGTGCCTTTGATGGATGTTACCCGGGCGGTTGCTGCCAACAACCGCGATGTAGGCGGCAGCCTGTATGAAATGAACGCCACCAGCTACCTTGTCAGGGGGCTGGGTTATATCGCCAGCCTGGAAGATATAAAGGAGATATCCATTGGCACCTATAAGTCCATTCCCATCCGATTGAGCGATGTGGCCGATGTGCAGATGGGTACTGATTTACGCCTGGGTATTACCGAGGAGAACGGCGAAGGCGAAGTGGTGGGCGGCATTGTGGTGATGCGGTTCGGGGAGAATGCTAAAGACGTGATTGAGCGAGCCAAGGTGAAGATGGAAGAAGTAGCCAGAGGGCTGCCGGCAGGGGTAAAGTTCAAGACAGCCTATGACCGCAGCGATCTGATCCTGGCTTCCATCAACACCCTGACAGAGGCGCTTTGGCAAATGATCCTGATCGTATCCATCGTTGTGATTCTGTTCCTGTTCAGCTTCCGGAGCGGCATGGTGGCCATCGTATGTATCCTGCTCTCGGTGCTTATCGGCTTTATCCTGATGAGGCTGTTCGGGATTACCTCTAACATCATGTCGCTGGGGGGCATTGCGCTGGCTATTGGGGATGTGGTCGATCCTGCCATTGTCATGGCGGAGAATGCATACAGGTCCCTTACCAAAAGGGTTCTAAACAATGAAGTAGACGGTTAATATGGCAGCATCTAAAGAGAACCTGTTGAAAGAGCGCATTGGCCACACAAAGGAAATTTCGGAAGAGGAGCGCGTGGCTATTATTGAACAGTCTTCCCGTACAGTAGGGCGAGCCGTTTTCTTCTCGGTTCTGATCATGATTATTTCCTTTGCGCCCATACTTTTCCTGACGGGCCAGGAGAGGAAGCTATTTTCGCCTCTGGTGCTTACCAAAACTTTTTCGCTCATAGGCGCAGCCATACTTGCCATTACGGTTGCTCCCATGCTCACGCGCGTCCTCATGAAGGGAAAGCTCATCCCCGAAAGCCGTAACCCTGTCTCTAATTTCTTTGTCAGGTTGTACAGGCCTGCTGCCCGCTTTTCTCTGGAGTGGCGCAAAAGCGTGCTGGCTGGCTGCGTCGTTCTATTGTTGGGCAGTGTCCCCTTTGTTGTAAATCTCGGCACCGAATTCATGCCGCCGCTGGACGAAGGCTCTCTGTTGCTGATGCCTGTTACGCTACCGGATGTTTCCAATTCCGAGGCGAAGCGGATTATGCAACTGCAGGACAAGATCATCAAGGGCTTCCCGGAAGTAGAGAACGTGTTGGGCAAGGCCGGGCGTGCCTACACGGCGACAGACAACGCACCTATCAGTATGATTGAGACGATTATTGTGCTCAAGCCCAAAAAGCAATGGCGAAAGGGGCTCACCAAGGATATGCTCATCCAGGAGATGAACGACAAGATCCAGATACCCGGAGTGGTGGTAGGATGGACGATGCCGATCATTAACCGGGTGAACATGCTGTCTACCGGCATCCGCACGGACGTGGGCATTAAAATATATGGCAGCAACCTGGACAGTATATATGCTATTTCCCGACAGGTGGAGAGCACCATAAAAGGCATAGAAGGCTTGGAAGACCTGTACGTAGAGCAGCTCACGGGCGGAAAATACCTGGACATCCAGATCCGGCGCCCTGACATTGCCCGCTATGGGTTGAATGTGGATGACGTGAACATGGTGATTGAAAGTGCGCTGGGCGGCATGGTCCTCACCACTACTGTGGAAGGCAGGGAGCGTTTCAGTGTAAACCTGCGGCTGGCACAGGAGTACCGCAACGACCTGGACGAGATCAGAAGGATTCCGGTACAAACGATGGCCTACGGGGTAGTGCCGCTCTCCGCTGTGGCCGACATCAAGGTTTCCGAAGGGCCTCCGATGATCAATTCCGAGAATGCCATGCTCAGGGGAACCGTGCTTTTCAACGTGCGGGGCAGGGATATGGGCAGTGTGGTAAACGAAGCGAAGGAAAGGATTGACGAAGCCTTTAAGAAGATGCCACAGGGGTACTTTGTGGAGTGGAGCGGACAATACGAGAACCAGGTGCGGGCACAGCAGCGTCTCAGTATCATCATCCCGGTCGTGCTGCTGATCATCGCCTTTATCCTGTACATCACCTTTCACTCCTTTAAGTCGGTGCTGGTGGTTTTCATCAGTGTGCCTGTCGCACTTATCGGTGGGGTGTACTCCCTTTACTTTTACAACGTAAATTTCTCAGTGGCCGTGGCTGTGGGTTTTATAGCCCTTTTTGGCGTGGCAGTAAGTACTGGCGTGCTGATGATTGCCTATATGAACGACACTATCAGGAAGCTCGTGAAAGAAAGGGGCAACGGCCCGCAAAACATCAGCCTTCCGATGCTTAAGGATGCCATTCTGTTTGGCGCCACCCAACGGGTACGGCCGCTGCTCATGACGGTGCTGGCGAACGTTCTCGGGCTGATACCCGTGCTGGCTTCCACCGGTACGGGCAGTGATGTGATGAAGCCCATTGCCATCCCCTTTGTGTTCGGCTTGATGACTGCTACCCTCTTTGTGCTGATCGTGCTGCCGGTTATCTACAACCTGCTAAAGGAGTGGGAGTTGAGAAAGCAAGGGCAGTTAACCGTACTGGATATCGAGGAGTAGCAAAAGATACGAACCATGAAAAGAATAAGCTTGTTGTTAATTGGCCTTCTGGTTGCCGCCTCCCTTCGGGGGCAGGATACGGTGCGTCTTTCTTTGCCACAGGTCTTTGAACATATAGATGAAACGCACCCGCAGCTGCACCTCTATCAGAATAGGATCAGGAGTATCAGAGCCTTGGCTGAGGGGGCCAAAAGCTGGATGCCCCCCACTGTGTCGGTGGCCCTGGACCAGTTCCCATACCGGAAGGATATGGAGGAGGAAACCATGCCAGTCAACCTGGCGGGCTATATGCTGTCAGTGCAGCAGATGATACCCAATCCGGCGAAGCTTAATGCCCGTAAAAGATACATCCTCTCGCAGGAGAATGTTTTGCGGCAGGAAGAGAAATGGGCAAAAAATGTGCTGCACTATACGGCGCGTGTTTACTATTACAGCCGTTACACAGCCGAAAAAAAATTAGTGGTAGTAAGCGAATACAGCGACCTGCTGAGGATGCTGATTACAACAGCAAAGGACAGGTACGTCTATAATCAGTCTGACCTGCCCACGGTGTTCAAGGCAGAGGCCCTGTTAAGCGAACTGAACAACATGGAGACAATGCTACGGTCGCAGGTGGCCGAGAGCAGTATAGGCCTGAACACGCTGATGAGCCGGGACGTAGACACGCCTTTTCTGATCGATTCCGTCTTACAGCCAACCGATTACCAACGCGACTTGGCGGTTGTGGCGGACTCTTCCTTCCTGAAGCGTAGCGACATCCTGGCCGTTGAGAGCCGTATCCAGTCCATGCGCAGCAATCAGCGGTTGATGGCTACTGGGGCCAAGCCCGATTTTGGGATTCAGTTCAATCACAGCCAGATGAATGAAATGCCGAACACATTCTCTGTTATGGGTATGGTCACCATCCCGATTGCCCCCTGGGCCTCCCGGATGTACAAGTCAGAAGTACGTTCTATGGAGTTTGACATACGGGCCATGGAGAATGAAAAAGCCACCATGCAGCTGATGGCCAATCAAATGATCCGGGAGAAAATCACCATGCTCGCCTACGAAAGCCGCCAGTTGCAGAATTACCAAACGACCATTATACCGGCTTACCGCAACAACCTGCAAAGCAACCTGCTGGCTTACCGCCAGAACACGGGAAACTTCTTTGTGCTACTGGATGCCTGGAACATGCTGCTGATGAAGGAAATGGAACGCATCGATAAGCTGGGGCAGGTTTTCAACCTGCAGGCTGAGTACGAATACCAACGGGAAATCAACTAGCACCATGAGAAAAAGAATCCCAACTGTCACGAAACGGCTATTAGCAATAGGCTTTGTGGCTTCCCTATTGCTTACAGCAGTATCCTGTGGCTCAGAGCCTGCTGACGAACACCAAGCGGGCCATGCCGGGCAAGCATCTCAGGAAGGGGTTGAAATGGGGACGTCCCGGGAGGCAGGCCATGAAGACCATGGGCAGATAAGCCGGCAGGTGCCGGGCGAGCAGCAGGCGGCAGGCAGCACGGATGAAGTCTTCTGGAGTACCTTACCTGCCAATCAAACCGTTATCTCCAGGCAGGCGGTGGTGCAGGCAGGTGACAGCAGCATGCAGTTCAGCTTTTCTGGGAACGGCTATGTTGATTTTGACCAGCGGCGCAGCCGAAAGTTTGCGGTGCGTGTCGGGGGGCGCATCGAGCGGCTGTATATAAAGTATAACTACCAGTATGTGCGGAAAGGCGAGAAATTGATGGAACTCTACAGCCCGGAACTGAACACGTTTGTAGAGGAGTTTTTATTTGTCAGCCGCCAAAGCAAAGATCCGGTGCTGCTCGACAAGGCAAGGCAAAAATTGAGGCTCCTGGGGTTGACAGAGGCTCAGATAGATCAGTTTGCCCGCAGTGGCCGGGCACCTTACACCATTTCCGTTTATAGCCCTTATGAAGGGTATGTGTTATTTAGTCCCTCCGGGGGGGGCATGAGCACAGGAGCGGGTACAGGAAGTGGGGGCATGGGGGAGATGGCAGCTGCAGGCCGTTCCACCAGCATTTCCGGCACCGCCTTACCTGATAAAAGCATAAGAGAGGGCGTGTATGTGAGCAAAGACCAGACGGTATTCTGGGTAAACGATTTCCTGAAAGCCTGGGGCATCGTCGCCTTCACCAGCGAAGCAGAGACATTTCTCAAACCGGGGCGGGAGGCAGTGGTCACGAGCGAATTGTTTCCGGAGCAGCCCCTTCATGCGGTTATCGGCATGGTGGAGCCGGTGTACGCCAGCGGACAGAAATTTACGCAGGTGCGCCTGTACCTGCCCAATGCCGACCGGCAGCTAAAGCAGAACTCCCTTCTGACGGCCACGGCCTCTGCCCCTGCCCACGTAAAATCGACTGTCGTGCCGGCCACCAGTGTCTACTACGTGGGCAGAACAGCCATTGTGTGGGTGCGGAAAGGCACTTCAAAGGAAGGCAGCAATGTTTTTCAGGCAAGAGCTGTCCAGGTGGGGCGCCGGAATAAGGAGACGGTAGAGATAAAGGAAGGACTCAGGCCCAATGAATGGGTAGCCTTGGACGCAAGCTATTTAACGGACAGTGAAACAATCATACAGTATTGAGGTAGCGGATCATGAAAATGAGACATTCAACTATAAGCACGTGTGCATTTCTTTCAGGGATCCTGTTGATCGCTTCCTGCTCTGGCGGCAAAGAACAACATGCGGCACACGAGGCAGGCAACACTGCCGGTAACATGGAGATGATTACCCTAAGCAAGCAGGATGAAGTATATGCCAACATTACCATTGACACCGCAAAGGTACGATCTATAAGTGAAGTAACTACGCTGGTGGGCACTACAGCGTTCGATGAGAGAAAAGTAGTGGTGGTGACCTCCCGCGTACGGGGCCGGATAGACCGGTTGTTCGTGCGCAATCCCCTGGAGCCGGTAAAACAGGGGCAGCCGCTATATGCTTTGTACAGCGAAGAACTGCTTTCGCTTGAAAACGAGTTGCTAAATGCCCTGCAACAGCGGGAAAAGTTCGGGGCCATGCAGGAGGTGATGGACCAGCTGGTGGAAAGCGCCCGTCAGCGCTTGCTGCTGTATGGGCTGACAGCGGCCCAGGTGCGGGAAATCGAGAGAAGCGGGGAGGCCTCGTCACTGATCACCTTTTACAGCCCGGCATCTGGTTACCTGACGGAACTACCGGTAAGCCAGGGCCAGTATGTGGAGACGGGCGCGCCCTTGTTCCGGATTGCGGATGTCTCTGCCTTATGGATTGAATCGCAACTGTATACCAGCGAACTGCGCTGGCTCAGCAAGCAGCCCTCGGTTCTCGTTACGTTTGAGGCTTTCCCGGACGAGACGTATGCGGCGGTCCCGGTTTTCGTTAACCCTACGGTGGAACCCGGGCAGAAAATCAGTCTGGTGCGTTTCATGATCCAAAACCACGGCAACAAAGTCAAGCCGGGCATGATGGCATACCTCAGCGTGCGCAGAAATGAAAAACAGGCATTGGTCATTCCAAAGTCCGCTCTTTTGATTGGCAGCATGACCACCGCATGGGTTAAAACAGCGGATGGCATGTACGAGAACCGGGTTATAGAAACCGGGCTGCAGAACAAGCAGGAAGTAGAGGTGCTGAGCGGCATTGCAGAGGGAGAAGCGGTGGTGGCTACGGGCGCCTATGCCCTCAACAGTGCCCTGGTGCTGAAAAGCGGCTCTGGCATGGGCGGCATGAAAATGTAAGCATTTTGTAAAGCTGGCTGTGGCTGTCACAATCAGTAAAGTCGCTTTTAGTAAATGTTAAACGATGCGCGCTTATCCGGGCTTACAGCCGGATCATTCGAATATATTGTACCTTACAACAGTTTATACCAAGGGAGCACATGGAATCATGGTACGCTACAGAAGGTTCTTCTTACCCGCTGGGAGTATCTTTTATCCCGGAGGAGGATGCTTACAACTTTGCCCTGTATTCAAAGAATGCTACCAATGTCAAGCTCTTGTTGTTCCAGGAGGAGGTATATGAGAAACCCGTTGCGACTTTTGACTTTGACCCACGGAAGCATAAGTCCCAGCGGGTGTGGCACTGCAGGCTCAAGCGTTCAGAGTTGGCCGGTGCCAGGTTCTATGCCTATCAGGTCCGATGCTGTTCTGACAGGCATTGCTTACTTTGCAGAATTGACCCGCAAAAGCTTTTGCTTGACCCTTACGCACGGGAGGTATTCTTCCCGCCTGATTTTAGCCGTAGTGCCGCAAGCCGCCCAGGCTCCAACATCGGCAAGGCCCCACTGGGATATGTTGTACCTGACCATAGCGGCTTTGACTGGCAGGGAGATCACATCGTGCCGCATGAGCATGACCTTGTTATATATGAGATGCATGTGCGGGGTTTTACCCGCAACTCCAATGCAGGCGTAAGCAAGGAAGTCCGTGGCTCTTTTAGAGGCGTGGTGGAGAAGATACCTTACCTGAAGGAGCTGGGTATAACCGCTGTCGAGCTAATGCCGGTGCACCAGTATGACCCACAGGCCGGTGACTATTGGGGCTATATGCCGCTCAACTTCTTCTCCCCGCATAAAAGCTACGCAGCGGACCAGGTACCATCCGGTGCCACTGCCGAGTTCAAAACGATGGTGCGGGAATTGCATAAAGCCGGGATTGAAGTCATCCTGGATGTCGTGTTCAATCATACCACGGAGGAAGGCACAAGTGGACCGACCTATCACCTCAAAGGGATAGACACCTCTACCTATTACCTGGTGCGGAACGACCCCATGGATCCGTTCTTCAACTTCAGCGGCACCGGCAACACGCTCCGGACTGACCACCCCGCCGTACAGCGGATGATCATGGACAGCCTGCGGTATTGGGTAAAGGAAATGCATGTGGACGGCTTCCGCTTTGACCTGGCCTCTGTCTTCACCCGCCGGTCTGACGGATCTGTCGGCGCAGCGCCCATCTTCTCCGATATTGCTACCGACCCTGATTTGGCCCATACCCGGCTGATCGCCGAACCATGGGATGCACAGGGCCTCTACCAATTGGGCCGCGACTTCCCGGGAAGTACCTGGCTACAGTGGAACAGTGGTTTCAGAGATGATGTGCGCCGGTTTATAAAAGGAGACCCAAGTATGGTGGGTGCCCTGATGCATCGCCTTTATGGAAGTGATCATCTTTTTCCCGATGATCTCCTCCACGCCTACCATCCCTACCAAAGCGTCAACTACATCACTTCCCATGATGGCTTTACGCTTTATGACCTCGTTTCTTATAATGAAAAGCATAACACAGCGAATGGCCATAATAACATGGACGGCACTTTCGCGAACTATAGCTGGAACTGCGGCTGGGAAGGAAATCAGGATGTGCCGGAGGAGGTGCTGGAGCTGCGCAAAAGACAGGCAAAGAACCTGTTCATCCTACTCATGCTGTCGAATGGGACCCCCATGTTTGTGGCGGGTGATGAGTTTCTGCAAACGCAGGGGGGCAACAATAACCCTTATAATCAGGATAACCAGACAACTTGGCTGGACTGGAGTCGCCTGGAGCACATGCAAGAGCACTTTGCATTTGTTAAAAAAGCTATTGCCTTTCGTAAGGCTCATCCAAGTCTGGCGCGCAGCCGCTTCTGGCGTGCCGATGTAAAGTGGTATGGCGCAAACGGAGGGGTAGATTTTGGGGCCTCCTCACACACGCTGGCCTTTTTCCTTTCAGGCAAATCTGTGGGAGACCGGGATTTATACGTGATGATCAATTCCCATTGGGAAAGTAATGAGTTTACATTCATGGAGCCAGGCCCTTGGAACCGCGTGGTGGACACCAGCCGGAAGCCACCGTTAGATTTTATGGAAGAAGAACAGGGAGAGGTAAGACATTCACACTATACGGTTAGTCCCAGATCCGTTTTGGTATTTATAAAATAGTCATGCTCCAGAAACTAGGGCAGCAAAAGAGGGTGAAGTACTGCAAAAGCAAGACAGGTACAAAAGGGGCTTTTTAATTGTAAGAACATAGTTTAGGACAAATAAATAAAAAGGGAATATGCTTGTTCAGCCACCATACACAAAAGACACTGCTGTCCTTGCTGCCGAGATGCACTCAGAGGTACAGTGCGGGCTATCCAGTGAAGAGGCCGACAAATTACTGCAGCAGCATGGGCAGAACACCATCCAGTCGGAGAAGCAAAGAAGCTTGCTAAGCATGCTTTTGCAACAGTTCGCAAGTCCTATGGTGTTACTGCTGTTGTTTGCTGCCGGACTGTCCTTCTTTTTTAAGGAGTGGCTGGATGGAACGGCTATCCTTGCCGTGGTCGTCATTAATGCACTGATCAGCTTTTACATGGAGCTCCAGGCCAATCGCTCCATGAATGCCTTGAAACATATGGTCTCTCTGTCAGCCAAGGTGATTCGTGATAGCAGTCTTCAGGAGGTTCCTTCCGAAAATGTTGTGCCAGGCGATGTGCTTTATGTGGAAGCGGGGGACATGATTCTGGCTGATGCGCGCATTTTTAGCTCCACACAACTGGAGGTGGATGAGTCGGCATTAACCGGAGAGTCGCTTCCTGTGACAAAAGACGAGGCGGTGTTAGCAGGGGAGGTGCCATTGGCTGAGCGGGTTAACATGCTTTTTAAAGGAACCTTTGTAACCAAGGGAAACGCATATGCCTTAGTGACGGGAACCGGCATGGGCACAGAGCTTGGTAAAATAGCTTCACTGGTACAACAGGCTGAACAAGCCGCCACTCCTTTAGAGAAAAAGCTGGAGCAACTCAGCAAAAAACTGATCTGGATAACCGTAGGGCTGGTAATAGTGATCTTCTTTGCCGGTCTGGCGCAGGGCGCTGAATGGGTGAAGGTGCTCGAGGTGTCCATTGCGCTGGCGGTGGCTGCTATTCCGGAAGGACTGCCGATCGTGGCTACACTGGCCCTGGCACAGGGTATGCTCCGGATGGCGAAACACAAAGTAATTGTCAAAAGGCTGGCTGCCGTAGAAACCCTTGGAGGTACCAATGTAATCTGCACCGATAAAACCGGAACCCTCACCCAGAATATAATATCAGTTAACACCATTCTCATACCCTCCGGTAAAACGGAAGTAATATACAGCCCTGACGGGACTGTAGCAGTTCCAAAGGAAGTCCAAAACTCAGTAAACTATCAAAAGATTGTGGATGCCGCTATTCTTTGTAATACAGCTAACCTGGAGGTGAAAAACAATGTTTTGCGAGAGGTGGGGGATCCGCTGGAAGTAGGTCTTTTGAAGTTTTCTACTACTGAAGGTAAAGATGTACATCAGGTAAGAGAGAAGTTCCCGAAAACAAGAGAAGAGGCGTTTACCTCTGAGACGAAAATAATGGCTACGCTTCATGAAAATAGGAGTACCTCTATCGTGTTTGCCAAAGGAGCCGTGGAAGAGCTGCTTCAAAAATGCACCCGGATTCTGCTGGAAGGAGACCCGCAGGATTTTTCAGACAGCCAGAAAGCAGCCTGGATCGCCCAGACCGAGCTGTTGGCTTCGGAAGGCTTACGGCTGCTGGCCTTTGCTTATAAGGAAACACCCTCCTTACAAGAAAGCTTAACGCAGGGGCTGGTTTTTACAGGGGTTCTGGGGCTTTTGGATCCTCCGCGGCTTGAAGTATCAGCAGCGCTGGAAGAATGTAAGTCTGCTGGCATCAAAGTCATCATGATAACCGGGGACCACCCGGCCACAGCAAGAAACATTGCCTTAAAGCTGGGGCTTATAGGCGACAATGAACTCCCTATCATGCATGGCAAAGACATGAAGGATTTTGCCGATCTGACCAATCAGGATAAAAAAAGGTGGTTGGAAACCGTGGTTTTTGCCCGTGTCACGCCCAAACAGAAGATAGACTTAATTACGCTCCTGCAGGAGAACAAGTACATTGTCGGGATGACAGGGGATGGCGTCAATGATGCGCCGGCGATAAAGAAGGCC